>NZ_JANDHW010000013.1 GCF_024330105.1 Coprobacter tertius | reverse complement strand
GATTGTTTCTAAAATTCAGATACGTCTTTCGGGGATTCGAAGTATCGAGAGTTGCGTCTTTACCTCTCTACCTTTACCACCTGGCTCTGTTACTCGTATGAGCCTGTTGTGGAATATTTTAATCGTTTTCTGTTTTAATAATTCTTAATTTTTTATTTAAAATCGATTGCGGCCTTTCGAGCCTGACTATGTTGAAATTGTCGTTTTATATGATAAAGTTTTGCATCTTTAAGAAAGTTTGCGCCTGTTTGTTTGAAACGAAAAGGGACATTGTGGTCGATACATTGTTGCCTAATATGTAATACCCAGTCGTAATTACATGTACGGGCATTATTCCCTGATTCACCGCCAACGATTACTTGTTTAATAGAAGGGTCGAGGAATGAATCCAGTTTTATATCCGAGAGTAACGGTTCACATATAATGATCTTATGTTTGATCGGAGCTTTTAAATATATCGGTAATCTATAATCTGCCTGTTTTTGATTTTCTACAGTACAGCAAATAGTAACATTTTCGTATCCTTCGCCCCAATTATCTGGTAGAACATCTATTAATCGATGTATACGTTTTGTGATGAATAAGAATTGGAGATCTTTGCGAATGTGCATCATTTCCCAGGCTTCATTTCTCCAGTCGTCAGCATCATCGACTAAAAAATCGGAACTGAAGCATGTGTATAAGAGTTTACCCGAGGGTACTTTATAATCTCCATTTTTTTTCTTCCTAATCGGTAGATTATAGTCTTGTGTTTTTGTAACAATGGAGCTGTCTTTCCCATGTTTGTTATCGATACGATAAACGTAGCAATTGAGGCAACCTTCACTTAGTTTATGGCATCCATGCCAGGGGTTCCAGATAGACATTTTATTTGTTTAATTAACTGAATGCAAATATAAGTATTTGATCTTTTGAGTAATAATCAAATGCTCGTAAGAATTATTATTGTATTTATGCTTTAATAATAGTTTCGATAAAATGGAGATATAAAAAACGTCGCTATTTAGCGACGTTTATAATGTGTATGTAATGTTTTACAGGATCAGATTCAGAAAGCAGATTGCTTCATCATTAATTTTTGAAGTTCTGCATTTAATCTTTGGCACATAAAGCCATTTCCAACAGTTTTGTAACGTTCGATCTGATATTTCAGCATCGCAATTACATTTTTTTCTTTTTCCATAATTTCAGCTTTTTTTGTTTACCGCCATTCGGTAAACGATTTTACATTTTCATTTTTATACAGTGCAAATATACAAATAAAATCTAAGAAAATATGTTTTACAACATATTATTTGATGCGAAATGAATATTTTTATAGTTTTTTATATAATAGCTATCGAAAAACATAAAGAAATCTTTGTAAAAATCAGCTAAGAATTTTACGTTGTTGAATATTCATAAAATCAGATATATAAGTTCTGAAATATCATTAAACCTAAGGGAGAATTACTTTATGCAGTGTTATGCAAGTAATGATAATTTGTAAACTTTGATATAATATGATGATGAAGAAGATGAAATGGTTTGGATTATTATTCTTGATGGGAGTTTTATCCTTAGCTTTTATTGCGTGTGATGATGATGATAAAATAAGTTTCGATAAGTTGCCTTCGCAGTCTCAGCAATTTATAGATACTTATTTTCGGGGTGTTGCTGTTACAAAAATAGAAAAACGTATAGGCGAACCTCATTATAAGGTATATCTTGCAAACGGATTTGTTGTAAAATTTTATCGGGCAGGTGGATGGCAAGAAGTTGATGGTGGTTCTACCGAAATACCAGAATTGCTTCTTATCGAATTATTGCCTGAGACAATTCCTCAGTATATTAACGAACAATTTCCCGCGGCTAAGATTATTGAAATCAGTCAACATGACTTTGGTTATGAGGTAGAATTAAATACAGTTCCCGAAACGGAAGTTCGGTTCGATCACGATGGAAAGGTTATTATCAATATAATTGATTAAGCTGATGAAGAGGAAAAGGCCGAAATTACGTATGTGATTTCGGCCTTTTATATATTATTTTCGGATATAAGTAACGAAAGAATAAGGGTATTCGTGTTTATTATCCGCAGGAAAATCCTGACGACTTATTTCTTTCCAAATATTTTTATCTATTTCGGGAAAAAAGGAGTCTGCATTGTCAAACTTATGATGTATCTCGGTAATGTATAAAGTTGTTGCCATATCTATCGTTTCTTTATACACCATGGCTCCTCCGATTACAAAAACTTCGTCTTCCGATTCGCATAATTGTAATGCATCTTCTATTGAATAGCATGCAAAAGCATTATCGTAAAATGATTCGGGTACCGATGTAAGTACCAGATTTTTTCGGTCGACTAATGCCCCGTTCGGTAGAGATTCGTAAGTACGTCGCCCCATTATAACAGCATGATTTAACGTCATTTCTTTGAAATGCTTCATGTCATTAGGCAATCGGCACAAAAGCTCTTTGTTTCTGCCGATCGCCAGGTTTTCTGCTACGGCGGCTATTAAAGAAATCTTAGGCATAATATTACTTTTTAATGGTTCGATAATAGATATTTTTTTGTTTAAACGGCGACTTCTCCCTTAATATGGGGATAAGGATCGTATCCGGTAAGTTCGAAATCTTCGTAAGAGAAATCAAAAATACTTTGTATATTCTGATTTATATTCATTTTAGGTAATGGGCGTGGTGTACGACTCAACTGTAATTTTACTTGTTCGAGGTGGTTACGATAAATATGCGCATCACCGAGTGTATGGATAAAATCTCCCGCTTTTAATCCGGTAACCTGGGCAACCATTTTCAGAAGAAGTGCATACGATGCAATATTAAAAGGAACTCCTAAAAAAATATCAGCACTACGTTGGTAGAGTTGAAGGCTCAGCTTGCCGTTCGCTACATAAAATTGGAAAAAAGCATGGCAAGGCGGAAGGTTCATCTGAGGTAAGTCGGCTACATTCCATGCCGATACGATAATACGTCTCGAATCGGGGTTAAGCTTAATCGTTTCTACGGCATCGGTAATTTGGTCGATATGTCCTCCGTTGTAATCGGGCCAAGAGCGCCATTGGTATCCGTAAATATGGCCCAGATCACCGTTCTCATCAGCCCATTCGTTCCAAATCTTTACTCCATGTTCTTGTAAGTATTTTACATTGGTATCTCCTTTAAGAAACCACAACAGTTCGTAAATGATCGATTTCAGGTGCAGTTTTTTAGTAGTTAATAAAGGAAATCCTTCTTCAAGGTTAAATCGCATCTGGTGCCCGAAAACGCTTATTGTTCCAGTACCTGTACGGTCTTCTTTTAAAGTCCCTTCGTTTAATACCCTTTGCAATAAATCGAGATATTGTTTCATATTTTAAAAGTCAAGGCTACAAAAATAAAAATAAAGTATGAAATATTCGATATTTACCCCGAGTAAAACAAATTTTCTCATTGTAAAGTTAAACAATGTTTATGGAACTATATTTTTTATGCTACTATGCAATGCATAATAGTATTTATTTTTAGATTTGTGTATTAAAAGGATACTTTATAGTTATTAGCAAAATTAATATTGTATATATGTATATTCCTGATAGAGGAAAAGGGCATATAAAAATTTTCGATATACTTTCTGTGGTCAACTTATCTTAATTGTAAAAATTATAATTAGAAGCGGGTTATCCGTAAAATATAGAATAAATATCATGATACGATTAGAAGGTGTGAATAAGACCTATTATAACGGAGCCCCACTTCATGTGTTGAAAGGCGTAAATCTTGAAATAGGTAAAGGAGAGTTGGTTTCCATTATGGGAGCTTCGGGCTCCGGGAAATCTACGTTATTGAATATTCTCGGGATATTAGATGATTATGATTCGGGTTCTTATTACCTCGATAATGTACTGATAAAAAATCTTTCTGAGACGAGAGCTTCTGAATTCAGGAATCATATGATCGGTTTTGTCTTTCAGTCTTTTAATCTTATTTCATTTAAAAATGCAGTAGAAAATGTCGCTTTACCGCTTTATTATCAGCAGGTATCTCGTAAAAAGAGGAATGCAATGGCGATGGAATATCTTGAGAGAGTAGGATTGAGCGAACATGCCTTACATTTACCTTCGGAGATGTCGGGAGGACAGAAACAGCGTGTCGCTATTGCACGAGCCTTGATTACGCGTCCGAAAATTATTTTGGCAGATGAGCCTACCGGTGCCCTCGATAGTAAAACCTCACAAGATGTTATGGATTTATTGAAAGAAGTAAATCGGGAGGGAATGACATTGGTGGTTGTTACTCATGAACCGGATATAGCACGGCAAACCGAACGCATCATTCATATCAAAGACGGAGTGATCGGATCTATTGAAAATCTTAAATAATAGGCTCATGTGGGACATTGCAGAAGAGATTTGGAATACTCTTAAAAAGAATAAACTACGTACTTTTCTTACCGGATTTTCGGTTGCCTGGGGTATTTTCATGCTGATTGTTTTATTAGGTGCCGGAAATGGACTGAAACATGGTATGGAGCAGAGTTTCGGACGATGGTCTACTAATACTCTCATGCTTTGGCCTGGGCGCACCTCTGTACCTTATGAAGGGTTACCAAAAGACCGGCGTATTAACTTTAGGGAGGGAGATGATATTATAATGGCCGACCGGGAAACAAAAATAGAGCATATATCTCCTGTCATTGAAATGTGGGGAACGACATTGTCTTATGGAAATGAGTATGGTGCTTATTCGCTTACCGGGGTAAACCCTCATTTCCCGGCAATTGTGCCTATGGAGATAAAATCCGGTAACGGGCGCTTTATCAATAGTGTCGATATGGCGGAAAAAAGGAAGGTGATTGTGATTCATCGCAAGGTGGCCGATATTTTGTTCAGAAATGAGAATCCTTTGGGCAAATATTTACAAGCCAACGATATTGCTTTTCAGGTTATCGGGATTTATGACGACGATAATACAAACCAATATCCATCGGTATATATTCCATTAACAACAGCACAGGCTATTTATAATCCCGTTTCTTACAATAGTATCGATATGACTGTAGGTGACATAACAACAGTCGAAGGGGGAAAAGAAGTGGAAACTCATATACGTAAAATTTTGGGGCGTTTAAAGACGTTTTTCGCAGACGATCCACAGGCTATACATGTATGGAATATACTTGAAAATTATTTGCAGACGATGGGAATCTTTAATGGAATAACTTTATTTGTTTGGGTTATCGGCATCGGGACACTTGTTGCCGGTATCGTAGGGGTAAGTAATATCATGCTTATAACGGTAAAAGAGCGTACTCATGAATTCGGAATCCGAAAAGCGTTGGGTGCTTCTCCGGCTTCGGTCCTGAAATTGGTATTGGCAGAATCTTTGCTTATAACCATTTGTTTCGGTTATGTGGGTATGGTAGCCGGTATAGGAGTGACCGAACTAGTTTCATCTTTCCTTCAGAATATTCCCGATGAAAGTGCTATTTTTAAAGATCCTACGGTCGATCTTTCTATTGCCATAATGTCTACATTAGTATTGGTAATAGCTGGGGTGGCGGCTGGGTATTTCCCTGCAAGAAAAGCGGTTGGAATAAGACCTATAGAGGCACTTAGAAGTGAATAATTAAAACGGTAATAAGATGTTTGACAAAGATAAATGGCAGGAAATATGGATGACCATTACCCGTAACAAGATGCGGAGTTTTTTGACTGCGTTCGGTGTGTTTTGGGGGATATTCATGCTTGTAGTTATGTCGGGATCGGGACATGGTCTCGAAAATGGAGTTATGGCAGGGATAAAAGATTTTGCGAAAAATTCTTGTTTTTTTTATTCCAATAATACCGATGAAGCTTATAAAGGATTTAAAAAAGGTCGTTCTTGGACAATGCACACTTCTGATTTAGAAATTATTAAGAGCCGCATTCCCGGATTGGAATATTATTCTGCCATGCTTATGGAATGGAAACGAGATAAAAATACGATAAGGGGAGAAAGATCGGGATCGTTCTATATTAAAGGATTTTCTCCCGATTATATACATATAGAACCACAGCAATTGATTTATGGTCGATATATAAACGAAATGGATATAAAAGATAAACGAAAGGTTTGTGTCATCGGGAAACGGGTATATGACGAAATGTTTTTCGGTGAAAATCCATTGGGGAAAATGTTGCAGGTAGATGGAATTATTTATAAAGTTATCGGTGTAAATAATCCTGTGTCCAAGATACAAATCGGAGGACCGTCTGAGGAATCTATAACATTGCCGTTCAGTACGATGCAACAAAGCTATCAGCGAGGAGATCGTATAGATATGATTGCTGTAACCGGTGACGAAAACATATCCATTAGTTCTATCGAAGAAAAAATTAAAGATCTGATAAAAAATAATAATTCGATTTCTCCTACCGATATTCAGGCCGTGGGTAGTATGAATGCCGAAAAAGAATTTAAAATGGTGTATAATCTTTTTACCGGTATAAACTGGCTGATTTGGATTGTCGGAGCTGGTACTTTATTAGCCGGAGTTGTCGGTGTGAGTAACATAATGCTGGTTTCGGTGCGTGAAAGAACCCGAGAGATAGGAATTAGACGGGCTTTAGGAGCTAAGCCGTCATCGATCCTGATACAGATTTTGAGTGAGAGCGTACTACTAACAGCTTTGGCTGGGTTTATCGGATTATGTGCAGGGGTAGGGTTGTTGCAACTTGTGAGTAATGTGTTAGATGCGAATATGTCTGGTGATAATGTTTTTTTTACTTCACCACAGATTCCATTCAGCACGGCTGTAATTGCAACGTTGGTATTACTTGTTTTCGGCTCTTTGGCGGGTATGTTGCCGGCATGGAGAGCGTTGCAGATAAAAGCGATAGATGCGATACGAGAAGAATAATATAAAATTAAATAAAAAATATCGATGAAAAAGTACTTGAAGATTCTGACCCTTGTGGTGTTTGCCGCAATATTGATATGGACTTTCGTTTTTCTATATAGGAAATCGAGACCGGTTGAGGAACGATATGATATCGTAATCCCCCGAACCGCTACTATTGAGAAAAAAACGGTAGCGACCGGTAAAGTGGAACCGCGTGATGAAGTGCTTATAAAACCGCAGATTCCCGGTATTATTTCGGCTGTTTATAAAGAGGCAGGTCAAAAAGTACGTACCGGTGAAGTGATTGCTTTGATTAAAGTAATACCAGAGATGGGAACATTAAATGCAGCTGAATCACGAGTGAATGTAGCGAAGATTAATGCCGAACAGTCGAAACAGGACTATGACAGATCGAACGAATTATTCCAGTCGGGTGTAATTTCGAAAGAAGAATACGAAAAAGCCCGTACTCAATATAATCAGTCGAAAGAAGAATTGCAAAATGCGCAGGATAATCTCGAAATTGTACGGGATGGTATTTCGAGCCGTTCTGCACAATACAGTAATACACAAATACGTTCGACTATCGACGGAATGATTCTTGATGTACCTATTAAAGTCGGGAATTCGGTTATACAATCGAACAACTTCAACGACGGAACTACCGTAGCATCGGTTGCTAATATGAACGACATGATATTTAAAGGTAAAATCGATGAAACGGAGGTAGGACGTCTTCATGAAGGAATGCCCATTACATTGAGCGTAGGTGCTTTACAAGAGAAAAAATTCGGAGCCCGATTAGAATATATCTCCCCGAAAGGAACCGAAGAAAACGGAACGGTATTTTTTGAGATAAAAGCTGCGGCTTCTATTCCCGATTCTGTTTTTGTGAGAGCTGGTTACAGTGCAAATGCCGAGATTATACTCGATAGTCGCAAAGATGTGCTTTCTATTCCCGAAAGTTCTGTCGAGTTTAGCGGTGATTCTACATTTGTTTATCTTTTAAAAGATTCTATTTCTAAACCTCCTGTATTTAAACGTCATGCAGTGAAAGTCGGTTTATCCGACGGGATAAACATTCAGGTATTATCGGGATTAAATAGTAAGGATAAGGTACGAGGAAATAAAATAATAGCCAATAAGTAAGAGTGTTATGAAAAAGATTAAGTTACTGTTTCTGGGCACTTGTTGCTGTATAGGACTGTCGGCACAACAACAAGGAGGGTGGAGCCTTGCAAAGTGTATTGATTATGCAATTGAAAATAATATAACGGTAAAACAACGAGGGCTCGATAAAGAAAGTAGCAGTATTCAATTGAATACTTTACAGATGAGTCGTTTGCCGAGTGTGAATGGAGGGGTAGGCCAGAATGTATATTTTGGCCGAAGTCCTGGGCGTACCGGTGTCTACGAAGATCAATCGCAGGCTTCTACATCCTTTACTTTATCGGCCTCTGCTCCTGTTTTTACCGGTTTTCGTTTAATCAACCAGGTAAAATCTGCTAAACTCGATCTGAAATCGGCTGTAGAGGATTTAAATAAGGCAAAAGAAGATGTATCTCTGCAGGTGACCTCTTATTTTTTACAGGTACTTTTTAATAAAGAGCTGGTGCGTATTGCAAAAGAACAGGTCGATTTGGATAAATTACAGCTTGAAAAAACAGAGGCATTGGTAAATGCCGGCCGAAGTCCCGAGTCGGCTCTTTACGATAGCCGTTCGTTATTGGCAACAGATGAATTAAACCTTACACAGGCAGAGAATAATCTTTCGCTTTCCTTGGTCGATTTGTCTCAAATGCTCAATCTTGAAACAGCTGACGGGTTCGATATAGAGGTTCCGGATGTAGAGCAGATTACGATAGATCAAACGGCATCATTGGTGACGCCACGGGATGCATTTCAATACTCGATAGAAAATCGTCCTGGTATAAAATCGGCAAAATATCAGTTGGAGAGCAGTAGATACGGTTTAAAGGTTGCTAAATCGGGGTATTTCCCTACAATCGGAGTATCTGGAGGCTATGGGAATAGTTTTTTTAAAGTATTGAAAGGGAGCCGCGACAGCAGCCCTTCTTTTATTCGTCAAATGCAGAATAACGGAAATGAGTCGGTTTCGTTTTCCTTATCGGTCCCTATTTTCGATGCTCTTTCAACTCGGAATCAAGTACGTCAGGCAAGGGTACGTATACATATGCAACAATTAGCTTTGGAAAATGTCCGGCTGACTCTGAGTAAAGAAATAGAACAGGCTTATTATTCAGCTATAGCTGCACATAAAAAATATATCTCTTCTGAGAAATCGGTTACGGCTGCCCAGATAGCTTTTGAATATGGACAGAAAAAATATGAGGCCGGTAAATCGACTGTATTTGAATATAGCGATTTGAAGACAAGATATGAAAAAAGTTTGTCTGATCAGTTGCAGGCTAAGTATGAATTTTTATTCCGCTCGAAGGTTCTTGATTTTTATAATGGGAAGCCTTTGGCTTTCTGATTAGGGAAAATAGATTTTACATATTCGGAGTGCATTCCTGAATGAATTAGAAACATTTGGGAATTTAATACCCTGTTCTATATTTACCTTCAGTGCTGTCGTTGATAATGCTCAGGTAACTGTTGTACCGGGATTCACTGATATAATGGTTTTTTAATGCTTCGAGCACTGCGCATCCGGGTTCGTGACGATGCGTGCAATTGTTGAAACGGCAATTATGGGAAATTTTGAAAATTTCGGGGAAGAAATGAGCCACTTCTTCCGGATTGAAATCTATTGTCCCGAATCCCTTGATTCCCGGAGTATCGATAACATATCCTCCTCCGGGCAGTTCGAACATTTCTGAAAAAGTGGTTGTATGCATCCCCTTATGATGAGATTCGGAGATAGTTCCTGTTTTTAAATTCAGTTCGGGTAATAAAGTATTGATAATCGTAGATTTTCCTACTCCCGAGTTTCCCGAAAGTAAAGTTATTTTACCCTCCAGTATATTCCTTATTGTATCCATTCCTTCTCCGGTTTTGCCTGATATTTGATGGCAATCGTATCCTATTGTCGAGTACAGATGGCAGATACCGTCAGCTAATTCTTTGTCGTCTTTGTTATACAGGTCGATTTTGTTTATTACGATTTTTACCGGGATACGGTACGCTTCGGCTGTAGCCAGAAAACGGTCGATAAATGTAAGATTGGTTTCGGGGTAATTTACGGTAACAATGAGCATGGCCAGGTCTATATTAGAGGCCAATATATGTGATTCTTTCGATAGATTGGACGCCTTTCGTATAATGTAGTTTTTCCGTTCTTCGATTTCTGTAATAAAGGCAGATCCCTCCTTATTAATTTCTATTTTTACGCGGTCTCCTACGGCAATAGGATTGGTGCTTCTAATACCTTTTAATCGGAAATTACCCTTTATTTTGCATTCGACAATTTCACCGTTCCCTGTTTTTACAAGGTACCAGCTTCCGGTATTTTTTATCACGAGTCCGCTTGTTGTCATCAGTATAGTAGAAGTAGTTATATAAAAATAAAAACTAAAAGCAAGTTAATCAGATAAAGCAAATATCTGTCACTTACTTTTAGTTTTCTATAAGATTATTTATACGGTAAGTATCTCTTTTTCTTTGGCAGCGAACATTTCGTCTATTTTCTTTACGAATTTATCATGAATTTTTTGTACGCTGGTTTCTCCATCTTTTTCCACATCTTCAGGGAGTCCCTCTTTAATAGCTTTTTTTAACCCTTCGATAGCGTCGCGCCGAGCGTTGCGGACACTTACTTTAGCATTTTCAGCTTCCTGTTTTGCTTGTTTAACAAGAGTTTTACGACGTTCTTCAGTAAGAGGAGGTATTCCTAAACGAATGATTTCACCATTATTTTCGGGTGTTATTCCTACTTCTGAATTAATAATGGCTTTTTCGATTTCTTTAAACATTGCTTTTTCCCAGGGTTGTATTGCAATGGTACGTGCATCGGGTGTTGTAATCGTTGCTACGTTGCTAATGGGTACTGTGCTTCCGTAATATTCTACTCGTACGCCGTCGAGAATACGGGGATTGGCTTTCCCGGCACGAATGTGCGCCAGTGCTTCATCAAGAAATTCAACAGCCATTTGCATTTTTTCTTCGGCTGCGTCTAAATATTGTTTTACTTCTGCCATAGATTTTTGTATATGCTGATTAAACAAATTAATTAAAACAAATATACGATTGTTTTGCCAATTAACAAAACCCGGGAAAGTTTATATCAATATACCAAAGTTCCGATATTTTCACCGGTGAGTACCTTTTTCAGATTTCCTACTGTATCCATGTCGAAGACGATGATGGGTAGCTTATTTTCTTTGCATAAGGTAGTGGCGGTAAGATCCATTACTTTCAGTCCTCGGGTATAAATTTCGTCATAGCTTATTTTTTCGAATTTTACTGCACTCGGATCTTTTTCGGGATCAGTAGTATAAATTCCGTCTACACGTGTTCCTTTCAGCATCACTTCTGCCTCGATTTCTATTCCCCTGAGAGCCGATCCGGTATCTGTTGTAAAAAAGGGGTTTCCCGTACCTCCTGAAATTATCGCTATTTCTCCTTTCTGCATTGCTTCAATAGCTTTCCATTTACTGTAATATTCGCCAATGGGAAACATATTTATCGCTGTAAATACGCGTGACTTTTGGCCTGCAGCAGTAAGGGCAGAACTCAATGCCAGACTATTGATAACTGTTGCGAGCATCCCCATCTGATCTCCTTTTACCCGGTCGAATCCCCGTGAGGCTCCGCTTAATCCTCTAAAAATGTTCCCTCCGCCGATAACGATACCTGTTTCGATACCCAGAGACACTATTTCTTTAATTTGGGTAGCATACTCTGAAAGTCTTTTTTCGTCGAGTCCGTATTGTTTGTCGCCCATAAGCGACTCTCCGCTCAATTTCAATAAAATACGTTTATATTTAAGATCCATTTTTCGTAATATTTTTTTATGATGTGTATTATTTGTTCTACAAGAATTAAATCAGGTCAAATTTAACGATTTTAACTGATTCCTTTTATCTATACTCCTGAAAAAGATGGGGGAGATATTCCTTTTTTTGTACATTTGTATAGTAATAAAGGTTGGGTGATGAAAAAAAAGGTTGCTTTTACATTTCTGTTTTTTATGTTGATGCTTTTAGCTGCATTTCCGGCTAATGATAAGAAGCTTTATCGTCAGGCCGATGTGCATTTTGCCAATCGGGAGTGGAATGAAGCATTAATGATATATGATAAATTGCTTGTTACCGATAAAAAAAATGTCTCTTTATATGTTGGTGCGATAGTTTCGGCTTCGGAAGTGAAATCACCTCAGTCTGTTTTGCATTATATCGAGTTATCAGAGGCGAACGGAGTTTCACTTGATTCTCTTTTTGTATCGGTAGATCGTAAATCCCGTATCTTGAGAAATTCGGCGATTTACGAAAATATGCTTCTGATGATGAAACAACAACAGCCTTGGTTGAAATCACTGATAAATCGTTATTTGTTAAATTACTACCTTTTCAGACATGATAGTGAAGGAGTAATCGCCGTTACAGGTGAATTACTGGAGCAGTTGCCTGATAATATGGATTTTCTTAAAGCTCGGGGAGACGCTTTGTTTGAAGTCGGTCGGGAAAGAGAATCGGTAGAATATTTTAACCGTATGCTTGAAATTGATGATAAAAACCTCGATGCTTATATTTTTCTCGGTATTTATAATTTTTGGAAAGGTTCGCTCGAGATGAAAAAAATTAATAACGAATTTAACCGGTTAGTTACTCCTACACGTATGCAATATGCGTCTCACCGGAAGAAACAGCGAGATTTACTTGATACTCGTTTTGCTGCTTCCGAAAAATATCTTGAGAAAGCTTTGGCGATAAAACCGACTCCCTATATCCGTGATGTTTTGTATAACATTTATGTGCAGCGTTCGGAAGTGGATAAAGCCCAAGCAATAAAGAGGGCTAAAGCACGTAAGCAACTTCTTTAAATGCGTATGCTTGTATTTCTCCTCTTGAAGTTTCGAGAAGAATATGCCCGTTTTCATCGACACCTGCAATGCGAGCTTTAAATTTTTTCGTCTCAGATATAAAATCGTGATATCCTTCGTTACGGTATAGTGATGAGAGGTATTCTTGGTTCAGGGTAATGCGTTCTGAATCGGAGTAGCTGAAATATCTTTGTGCAATCGCATCGAGAATATCTGCTAATAAGCCTTCCCGGTCATATCTTTCTCCTGTAATTTGGAATAGTGATACGGGATTAGGAGCATCCGATTTGAATCGTTTTTGATTTACGTTGATACCGATACCTGTAATACTTTGGCTGATCATATTTCCTGTAAGATCATTTTCGATGAGGATTCCCGCGATCTTTCTGTCTTTCCAATAAATATCATTGGGCCACTTTATCGAAAAATTTGTATCGAAGCGTTTTAATATATCGATTATTCCTAAGGAAATGATTTGGGAGAGTACGAACTGATGATGAGCCGGTATCTGTTCCGGAAATAATAGTAAGCTGAAAGTAATATTTTCTCCTGCCTCAGATTCCCAACTGTTTCCACGTTGACCTTTTCCCGCATTTTGATATTCGGCCCAAACGACAGTCCCTTCTTCGGGGGTTTCATTATTACAAAGTTTTCGGAGATAATTGTTGGTCGAATCAGTTTCAGGTAAACGGATAATCATATTTGTTTATATTTCGTTTAAAGATTTCTCTAATTCTTCTCTTTTCGATTTGGGCAGTTTTTTTATTACTTCGGTGTAGGAGTGAAATATCCACTCCTGAAGAAGGTCGTCTCGTACGCCATCCATACGTACGGTGTTCCAATATTTTTTATTGGCATGGAACCCAGGAATTACAAATGAGTATTTTTCTCGTAATTCTATCGCCTTTTCAGGATCGCATTTTACGTTGAACCAATGTTCTCCGTCTTCGAGATCGGTGTACAGAAACATCTTTCCAGAAACTTTAAAAACAAGAGTCGATTCATCGAAAGGAAAACATTCGGTTACTTCTGGGAAACTCAGGCAGTATTCCCGTAAAGTCTCAAAATCCATATAATTTATTTTTCTAAAGGTGGATAAAAAGCATCTTGTACATGTTCCAGAAGTCTGTCATCTCCTTCACCTGTTATCGTGATTACATCGAATCGGGTTGTTTCAAAGGGGATATCGGTGTATTTAAGATAAGCGTCTGCCGCATGTACGAGATGTCTTATTTTTTTTTCGTTAATCGCTTCTTCCGGAAAACCGTATTTATCAGTGGAACGTGTTTTTACTTCCACGATGACCAAAGTTGTTTTGTCGGTAGCGACAATGTCTATTTCGAGTTTTCCGTCTCTCCAGTTCATATCGCGAATATCGTATCCCTGAGTGATAAGATATTCGGCAGCCAGTTGTTCTCCGGTTTTCCCTCGTATATTGTGTATTGCCATATTTAGTGCCTATACCGATAACAAAGATATATATAAAACCGGTTATTATAGCAGAGAATCGTTTTAAAATGAATCGGTACCTGTTGTATTGGTGAACTTTGTCGATTATTGTATTGATATATTCGTGTTATTTGATTAGATTTGTATGTAATAATAACTAATTAAAATTTCTTTGTGATGAAGAGTGTTCAGATATCTGTGGCCGGATTGCTGGTAGCGGTTGGGCTGCTTTTATTAGGTCTTACTTTGGGTCATTCCCTGATCGAAGTGAAAGATAAAGACCGTGTGGTGAATGTAAAAGGTCTTTCCGAAAAGGAAATGCCCGCCGACAGAGTGATCTGGCCTTTGGTATTTAAAGAAGTCGGGAATGATATCGTTACGATATATAACAGTGTAAATCAGAAAAATAATATGATCATAGCTTTTTTGAAAAAACATAATATCGACGATAGCGAGATTACCGTTTCGGCTCCGCAAATTATAGATATGCAGGCAGAGCGCTATGGCAGTGACCGTTCTCCCTATCGTTATAATGTGACTTCGGTGGTTACGGTAGCCTCTGGTAAGGTCGACCAAGTGCGACAATTGATGACACAACAAACCGAACTCTTAAAAGAGGGAATCGCTCTTACAGTGGGAGATTATCAGTATCGTACCGAATTTTTATTTACAAAACTCAATGAAATTAAACCCGCTATGGTGGAGGAGGCTACAAAGAATGCACGCGTAACTGCTGAGAAATTCGCCCACGACTCAGATAGCAAATTAGGAAAAATACGTACAGCTTATCAGGGACAATTCTCTATTTCAGACCGGGATGCTAATACTCCTTATATTAAGAGCATAAGAGTAGTAACTACCGTAGATTATTATCTTGAAGACTGATGAATGGATAATCCACACGAATATTTTATGAAATTTGCACTTCGGGAAGCAAAAGATGCAGAGTCCCGGGGTGAAATACCCGTTGGGGCGGTAGTCGTTTGTAACGGACGCATCATTGCCCGAGCTCATAATCTTACCGAAACTCTTACCGATGTAACAGCACACGCCGAAATGCAGGCGATTACATCGGCTGCAAATGTTTTGGGCGGTAAATATCTTACCGACTGTACTTTATATGTAACTCTCGAGCCATGCGTTATGTGTGCTGGTGCTTTGGGTTGGTCGCAGATCGGAACGGTCGTTTACGGTGCTATCGACGAGAAACGGGGATTTGGTAAATTTGCTCCTGGAGCCTTACATCCTAAAACAAAAGTAGTGGCCGGAATATTGGCTGATGAATGCGCGTCTCTTTTGAGCGATTTTTTTAAGAAAAGAAGATGAGTGTATTTGTTGCTGCATATTCTTTTATGTATAATTATGATGTGATTTAAGAGATGAAGAAAATATGTTTTATTGTAGCTATGATGGCTGAGGCGAAGCCATTGATACGGCATTTTTCCCTGATACATCAGGGCGGACGTTTCGGCCAGGCACCGGTACAGGCTTACAGAGGGGTGTATAAAGATAAAGAGATCATTCTTGTCGTAAATGGACAGGATTCTGAAACCGGTCTCGATTATATCGGTTGTGAGGCAGCTACGTTAAGTACTCATTTGGCAATAACCTTTTATCAGCCCGATATAATAATAAATGCCGGAACTGCCGGTGGATTTGCTTCTAAGGGGGCCGAAGTCGGAGACATATATCTTAGTCATAAATACATTGTTTTTCATGACCGTCGTGTCGATATCCCGGGATGGAATCGTATGGGACAAGGATATTTTCGTTGTATCGATTCCGATAAGATAGCTTTGGCAGGAGGTTTTAAGCAAGGTATATGTACCTCGGGAAGTTCGTTGGATATGACGGCTGAAGATGCCGAGCAAATGAGACAGACAGGAGGTGAAATAAAAGATATGGAAGCTGCTGCCATTGCTTGGGTTGCACAACTTTATAACGTACCTTTATTGTGCGTAAAGGCAATAACCGATTTGGTAGGCGGCGGTTCTACGCCAGAGCAATTCGATAAGAATATTGCGATGGCAACTTCCAAGTTAAAAGATGCTTGTTTCAGAATCGTCGATGAGGATTTGCTTGCCCTTAAATAAAGACAGGAATGCTTTTATAGTTTTAATTCTGCTCTAAAAAAGATAAAAGTTATTTTTATTACAAACTATCGATCGCTTTCGACTGTTATACTTTGACTTTTAATAACTTATTAATAGGTAGATATTTATGAATACAAAAAGTCGGATTGTCATAGCTGCGTTTTGGTTGTTTGCTGCAGGAGTTTTTACCCCCGATAGTAATGCGTGTACGCGCGCGGTATATTTGGGGCCTGATAATATGGTAGTTACCGGTCGTACAATGGACTGGAAAGAAGATGTACAGACCAATCTTTTTATTTTTCCCAGAGGGATCGAACGTAAAGGAGCAAAAACAGATCATACTATTTCCTGGACATCGAAATATGGCAGCGTAATTGCTGCCGGTTATGATATCGGGACTTCAGATGGTATGAATGAAAAAGGGTTGGTAGTAAATGTTCTGTTTCTTCCAGAAACATCTTATTATAGGCCGAATGATACACGACCGGTGATGGGATTGAGCATATGGGCACAATATGTTCTCGATAACTTTGCAACTGTTGACGAAGCAGTAGCCGAATTACAAAAAGAGACTTTTCGTATAGATGCTCCTGATCTGCCGAATGGCTCTAAATCTACATTGCATTTTTCTATTTCGGATGCGACGGGTAATAGTGCGATACTCGAATATATCGATGGTAATTTGCATATATATAAAGGTCGACAATATCAGGTAATGACTAATTCTCCTACATATGAGAAGCAACAAGCTATTAACGATTACTGGAAGCAGATAGGAGGGCTTGTTATGTTGCCGGGTACGAATAAGGCTCCCGATCGCTTTGTGAGGGCGTCGTTTTATATCGATGCATTGCCACAAACAAGCGATCCTTGGTCGGCGGCAGCAGGTGTATTTAGTGTGATGAGGAATGTTTCGGTACCGTTGGGGATTACTATTCCCGATCAACCGAGTATTTCATCTACCCGATGGCGTACGGTATCGGATCAAAAAGATAAGATATATTATTTCGAATCTACTTTAAGCCCCGATATTTTATGGGTTGATTTTAAAGATGTCGATTTTAAAGCAGGAGCGCCAATCAAAAAATTGATATTGACTAATGGCGAAGTTTATTCCGGAAATACAGCTGATAAATTCAAAAACGATAAAGGTCTCGATTTCCTTTTTGGTATTTGATTTTCTAAATAAAGCGGTATGGTTTAGATATAAAAATAAAAAACGTGGTCATTCGGCCACGTTTTTTATTTTTATATCTAATTATTGGAATCCATTAGTTGCAACTTCTTTATTTATCTTTTTTACAAGCCCTTGTAATACGGCTCCGGGACCAACTTCGGTAAACGAATTTGCACCATCGGCGGTCATATTCAATACCGATTGTGTCCAGCGAACAGGAGCTGTAAGCTGTGCAATCAGATTTTCTTTGATAATTACCGGGTCGGTTTCTGCTTTAGCATTGACATTTTGATAAACCGGACATTTCGGGGCTGAGATAGTCGTGTTTTTTATTGCTTCGGCCAGTTCGGCACGAGCAGGTTCCATGAGCGGAGAGTGGAAGGCACCCCCTACTTTTAACTTAAGAGCGCGTTTTGCACCGGCAGCCAGCATTTTTTCGCAAGCTTTGTCGATTCCTTCGATACTGCCTGAAATAACGATTTGTCCGGGGCAATTGTAATTGGCGGGAACGACAATATCGTCGATCGAAGCACAAATTTCCTCTACGGTATTATCCGGTAAAGCCAGTACGGCTGCCATTGTAGAAGGAGTTTTTTCACAGGCTTTTTGCATAGCCATGGCACGGGCGGCAACCAGTTTAACTCCGTCTTCGAAAGAAAGTGCTCCAGCGGCAACCAGCGCCGAGAATTCTCCTAAAGAATGGCCGGCTACCATATTGGGGTTGAAATCGTCTCCCATTGTTTTGGCAAGGATCACCGAATGTAAAAAAATGGCTGGTTGCGTTACCTTAGTTTGGCGTAGGTCTTCATCGGTTCCTTCAAACATAAGGTCTGTTATTCTGAATCCCAGTATTTCATTGGCTTTTTCAAACATTTCTTTGGCTTCGGGCATTGTATCGTAAAGGTTTTTACCCATCCCGACAAATTGAGCCCCTTGTCCGGGAAATATAAATGCTTTCATAAACTACTTTAATTATGGTTTGTTTTGATTATTTAGACGACAAAGGTAATCTTTTTACTTCTATTTAATTGTAATTTGCTAATATAAATTGTTACTTTTGTGGCATAAAAGGTATGCTAATATAATTTTTAAATAAAAATGGATACACTATTATTTTTAAATCTGGGTACCGGTGAAATCATTATCATCGTATTTGCTATTTTGTTACTTTTCGGAGGTAAAAAAATACCCGAATTGATGAAGGGGCTGGGAAAAGGCGTGAAAAGTTTTAAAGATGGAATGAAAGACGTTGAAGACCAGATAAACGGAGATGTAAACGATACGAACGATAAAAAATAAATACTTTATCGGATAATATTATTTGCGGGCGTGGCTGCATCGGCATGCCACGCCGTGTTTTTTTAATCACATTAAAAACAGGTTTATAGAATGTTGGAGATGGGTTTTTGGGATCACGTAGAAGCTTTGAGAAAAGTCATCTTACGTGCCTTAATTATAGTAGCGATATTATCGGGCGTTTTTTTTGCTTATATGACCGAATTATTCGATTCGGTTATATTGGCGCCGTGTTATTCCGATTTTATTTTGTATAAGTGGATATGCGGCTTGAGCCGGTATATTTCTTTTATTCCTGATTTTTGTAGTGACGATTTCGAAGTACATCTTATAAATATACAACTCGCTTCACAGTTTTTTATTCACATGAGTACTTCATTTTGGCTGGGAGTGGTATTTGCTTTTCCTTTTATAATATTTCAGATATGGAAATTTGTGAGTCCGGCACTTTATGAAAACGAAAAAAGGAATGCTCGTTTCGCATTTTTGGCAGGTAATACAATGTTCTTTATTGGTGTTGCTGTAGGATATTTGTTGGTTTTTCCGTTAACATTGCGTTTTTTAGCCGGTTATCATATCAGTGATTTAATTCCCAACCAGATTTCTCTTGATTCTTATATGGGAAATTTCCTAACAATGATATTTATTATGGGACTCGTTTTCGAATTACCATTATTATGTTGGCTTCTTTCTGCTATTGGTCTGTTGCATCGTTCTTTTTTCTCGAAATACAGGCGATATGCAATTGTGGGCTTGCTCGTTTTAGCAGCGGTAATCACTCCTTCGGGAGATCCGTTTACTCTTATGGTGGTATTCCTTCCTATTTATCTTTTATATGAAATAAGTGCTTTGTTTGTTAAAAAAGATGAGCCGGAAGAGGAGGAATTACTTGAAGATGTTAATTAGTTTTAATATCTGAGTTTTTCTGTTCGAAAACTATGTTATATAACATAAAGTCATTATATTTGCACTGTGTTTTTCATAGTATTAGATTTAAGGTTAACGAAGATTGGTTGTCGCGATGACAACCATTTCTTTTTTATATCTTTTCGATTTAAAAGAATTATTTGAAATAAGATTTTTCCAGGTTATATATTAAAAAAGGACGGTGTATCACCGTCCTTTTTATTTTTTCGATAAGGTACAATCTTTGTACCTGTAATCGGTATTAGTGTTGTAGTATTATTTTATATACGTTTTTCGTACCGGTATTTACTGTAATAAAGTATATGCCTGCAGGATAATTTAGCTCTAATGTAGTGTTACCGGTCGATTTATAAATGGCAAGTATCTGTCCGGAGATATCTTGGACGTTAATGATACATTCGACTGGTGATTTTACATTAACCGTACCTTTTGATAATGTCGGATAAACAGATATGCCTGAAATTTCGTTTACCTGTATATCGCTCGGATCTTCTATTTCTTCTATTTTCCAAATGGCTCCGGAACTTTTATCGGCATAAATATATGATCCGCTTGTTGTTCTGTCGAGGTTTATATAATTCCAAGTTTGCCAAACTCCACGAAGTTTACAGGTGTTGTTTTCTAACATTTCTATCTGTATCTGCCCGTTTTTATCTTTTAATGCTCCCGAAACGCAACGCCAATTGTCGTTTTGATTAATGAAATAGTTGTTTACACGCACATTATAATAAGAAGTAAATCCGTTTATGGGTGTAAAGTCAAATATGAAACGGTCATCGGTTTTATCCAGAGGATTAATACAGAAATCTCCTTCATACTTGGCCGTCTTATCCGGAAGCCTTTGTAGATAGAGGCCTGACATGACATGTTTGATATAATATTTTTCATCTTTTTTTATTTCCTGTAATTTGGTTGTGATCGGGTCGACGATTTCAGAGGCTTCTATTCCCAATTCTGCGGCGGCAGCCCATTCCCTGTCATACGCTTCCGATTTTACGATCAATTTGAAATAACGAGCCGTAGGTTTTGAAGTTATCGGAACATATTGAATTGCCGTATTATTTTCGAATTCTCCTTTTGCGGCTGAAGACCCCCAGGCTTTAGGATCGTTACTGAAATATATTTCGTATTCCTTGATTCGTCCATGATCGTTGTCGTCGCCTCTTCCCTGATATATGAATTTTTCGATACGGTAAGTATCTTTCATATCTACGACAATTTCATGGGGGGGCTTTGGTGCTGTACCGCTCCAACGAGTATGCCAGAATGTATCTGCATCGTCATCGATCGCTTTGGTAGCATCATTTCCATTTTCCTGACTCGAATAACTGATAACTTTCCAGTCCGATTTATCGACAAGAAGGTAAAAATCTTCACTGGTCGTTATACTTTTAGAATAGGCATCGGCTTCGCAGTACGCTCTGATATTTCCTCCTGCCAGCAGTTCGAAAGGAGCTTCGTAAAGTTGGAATTCTTCTTCGTCTTTACTGAAATAGATGCGAGCATCGGGAGTCGTTGTCGTAAGTTTTATTTTACCTTGTTTATCTCTTTCGATAGTAACCGGTGCACAAATCGGCAATGCGATACGAGCCATTTCAGACAGCTTATCGTTATCGGGATTTCCGGAAACTGGCAAAATGATAAAATTGAAATTCGTTTTTTTAGACTTTAATTCATATTTTTCCAAAACATCGGGACCGCAACTTGCATTTCCTAAGGCACGCATTTCTGCATTAAGGTAAATAACGGTGTTTTCACAGAATTTCTTTTTAGCTTCATAGGGATGTTTCGATCGGTTGTTACGGTTAATATAAATATCTTCTGGACGGAAATGAGTGGCAGAAGCCGACATGTTTCCCGATGCTATGAACAATAATCCGCTTCCGGAATTATCCGTTAAACTCATCCAACGCACATCTTCTTTATTGCCTGTTTCTTGGGGAAGCACGTATTTTTCCCATTGTTCTGTTACGGTACTGTTATATACTCCTTCGAAACATGCTTCTTTTCTATCGTTATACGATTCCCATGGGCCGCGTCCGAACCAAGTTAGGTTTTCGAATTCTTTGGGCATTTCCAACCGGAATCCTATTCTGGGTAAAATGCTGTTTTTTACTGTGGGATCGATTACCGAACTGACAAAAATCGTCCCATCACTCATTACTTTGAAGAGTACCTGCGTTTTAAATGTATTAGGAGATTTTCCCGAGTAGGTATTTACAAAATTAAGGTCGACGGCATTATCAGTCTCTTCAAAGCTACAAGATATGTTTTTTACCGACAGATTGCGTAATCCTATATCGTCCCATCGCCAGGTTTGTTCTTTATCATTTTCTGTCGGGAGACGGAACAGGTTAAGTGCTAACGGTTTATTTATGATTTGCTGTTCGTTAAAAGTATAACTGTTAAGGCTTCCGTTCAATTTTGAAAATACAGCGGTAAAGTTGGGCCCATGTACTTTAATAGTTATCGAATTTTCTTCAACGGTGAGTTGGTTATTCTCTTGTACCTGATAGATCGGTTTAACCGCCCCTTTTAATCTAATTTGTTCTCCGGCTACTTCATAGTTGGCATCGGCCCACCAAGTTTGGTTTTTCTGATATGCATTGAATCTGATAAAATATTCTGCTTCGGGTTTGGCATCAGACGGTAATGCATTTTCTATTGTAATTTCTTTAGTTTCTCCAGCAGGGATAATAATATCCAGTTTTTCGGTTTTTAATTTTTTGCCATCTTCGTAGATCGAATAATAAATATCTAAATCTTCTGTCGATTTAAAGGCCAATTTACTTTTGAGTACAAACGTTTTGCCATCTTCTTTTATCGCGAAATCGATCGGTTGATATATTTTCTTTGTATTGTAAGATTTGGCGGAAAGAGTGTAATCTGCAAAAATAACTCCATTCGTACAAAATGTTCCGTCATTGGGATTATCCCCGAAATCACCTCCGTATGCCCAATAAAATTCATCTTTTGAGTTTGGTACAGGCATTTTTAATCCCTGGTCTTTCCAGTCCCAAATAAATTCACCGGTTAAAGAAGGATATTTTTCATATAAGTCGAAATAGTCACGTACGTTTCCCATCGCATTTCCCATCGCATGACTGTTCTCACAATGTATATGAGGACGTGGTTTCGATTCGTTCAGACGACTTTCTCCTACACTTTTTATCCAGTCGACGCTCGAGTACATGCTACTAGTCACATCGCTCCACTGACTGTTTCCCTGATAATGAGTAAGACGGGTTTTGTCCAAAGCTTTTATGGCTTGTTCTACATATTGGAAGTTATTTCCTCCTCCCGATTCGTTTCCGTAAGACCACATGAATATAGACGGGTGATTGCGAAAGCGTTTTACATGATTCTGGTTACGCTCTACCATCGGTTTACGGAAAATAAGAACATCGGACAGCCCCATATTTCCATGACATTCTATATTAGCTTCGGCTAAAACATACAAGCCGTATTTATCACAGAGATCATAAAAGTAAGGATTGTTGGGGTAGTGTGAAGTTCTTACGGCATTTATATTCAGACGTTTCATCATTTTTATGTCATTTTCCATTTCTTCTTTTGAAACAGTACGTCCGTTTTCTTCACTATGATCGTGACGGTTTACCCCATGAAATACCATGCGTTTTCCGTTAATTAACAGCTCTCCTTTGTTTCCCACTTCTATTTTACGGAAACCCACTTTGTTTCCTCTGATATCTAAAACATTCTCTCCGTCTTTGAGTGTGATTACAAGATCGTAAAGATTAGGCGTTTCGGCACTCCACTTATCCGGTGCAGAGACATTCATTTTGAGAGTATTAACACCTATGCTCGGAGATTCTAACTCTTCTTGTGCGATAATTGTAGTACCTTGCATGATTTTGGCAGACAGAGTCGCTGATGATAAAGCTGGTCCTTCCAGTTTTACATCTAAAGTGACTGTTGCATCGGTATATAATTCGTCGAGATCGGCTTGGAAAAAATAATCGCGAATTTGTGTCTTGGGGGCGGACCACAAAAATACATCTCTACTGATACCGGATAGACGCCAGAAATCCTGACATTCTAAGAATGAACCACTGGAAAAACGATAAACCTGTACGGCAATAACATTAGTTTCGTCTTTTTTCACATAATCGGTTATTTTAAATTCTGAAGGAAGATAAGAGTCTTCGGAATATCCGACTTGATGTTCGTTTACCCAAAGGTAATATCCCGGACCGGCCCCGTTGAAACGAACGTAAATTTCTCTTCCGTCCCATTCTTCTGGAATCGTAAATTCACGTCGATAACTTCCTATCGGGTTTTTCATATTGTTGTTATATGTAAAATCAGAACGGGGACTTTCCTGAATTTTATAGGTTTCGGAGTTATAGGTAAAAGGATAGCTGGTATTTACATACAAAGGTTTATCCCAATTTTTATTGTTTCTTACGCCATAAACCTGCCAGACAGATGGTACATCGATATTATCCCAGTCGGCATCATTGAAATCCATTCTGTAAAAGTCGGTTACCTTGGCTGCCGGATCTTTGGCCCAGTGGAATTTCCATACGCCGTTTAGAGATATGAAATAAGGAGATTCTTCGATGCTTTTAGTTTGTAAATCGTCCTCTGATGAAAAAGGAATACCGACTGTGCACGACTCTTCTTTACCGATTTGAGTGACCGAAACATCGTTCCATTCCGTTCCATTCCATATTTCTTGTCCGAAAGAATGAGTCGGAGTACATAAAAGGCAGATTAACAGCCATTTCCGATATCTTTGTAAGGTTGTTTTCATACATATTAGATTTAATGTTTATGTAATTGTATTGGTAAAATATTTATATTTTGTAGTTTAGAGTTTATTTTTATCGATGAAATAAGAAGCATATAAATATCGTATTGTATATGTAATATAAGCTGTTTAAATATATACAGGCCGAACCGATATTATGGATGATTTGTTGAAAATACTTTTATGATTTTCTATTTTTCAAAATAATTTTCGATGATGTGCATTAGATTTGTGATGTATGTTGTATAGGGTAATTATTCAGGTTAACGATAATTTTTCATGTGTTTACAAATATAATGACTTTTCTTGACAATTGCTCGAATAAGTGTAAAAAATAATATAATAAGAATTTCTTATTCAATGCAGAAGTATTGTGTTGGTGTGAAATGTACTTTTTGCACTTTCAGGTTATTGTAAACAGATTTTTTTAATCAAAAAAAGAGTCAAAAAATATATTTGTGAGTAAAAAATCATGATTTATTTTTATATTTGCCTCGAATCGAAATAAAAATTTATTATGAAAGAGTTAGTAGATAAAATCCAGTCATTGATTGGTGACTTCAAAAAAGATGCAGGTTTGCAACTTGAAAATGGAAATAAGGCGGCAGGCGTACGTGCTCGTAAAGCTTCTCTCGAGATTGAAAAATTGATGAAAGAGTTCCGTAAAGCATCTATTGACGAAGCAAAGAAATAAGTTCTGATTTTTTACAGAATGAATTTTTAAGGGTGTCTCGAAAAGACATCCTTAATTTTTTTAAAATAAATAATTATATACGAGCATTATCAGAACGGATATCCGATGGCTAAATGGAATCCGAGACTGTTTTTAAAATTCGACATATTATAGTATCCTGATTTTTCAGGATTGGGATAAGGAGAGTGTATCCCGATTCCTAAATCGGCACGTAAAACGAGGTAACTGATGTCATAGCGTAGTCCGAATCCCGTACCGAGGGCAATATCTTTTGCGAATGTTTTCATTTGTAATTCTCCGCCCGGACGTTTCGGGTCTTTTTGCAATAACCAGATGTTACCTGCATCGAGAAAAACGGCTCCATGCAGACCTCCGATGATTTTAAAACGGAACTCGGCATTGGCTTCGAGTTTAAAATTACCGGTTTGGTCGAAATATCCATTCGGATCGTTTACCGGCGGACGGTAACTTCCCGGTCCTAACGAACGAATTGTAAATGCTCGGATACTATTGGCTCCACCGATATAAAATTGTTCGCTATATGGCATTACTTTAGAATTGCCGTATGCATGCCCTGCTCCTATAAGGAAACGGGTAGCCAACCAATTATCGCCCCAAAGCCGGCGATAATATTTAAATTCAGTCGATCCTTTTATAAATTGGGAAAATTGATTTCCGAATAATTCTTTTTCTCCTTTTTTCCCAGCCAGATCCATAATTCCGGCTAAAATATTTCCGGCTGATGTAGCCGATGTTTGCCAAAATATGCGATTGTTTCCGTTGCGTCCAAAAGAACGGTCAAAGGTATAGGTATATCCGACAGTCGGGATAAACTGATTTCTGAAACTTAATGCGATAGCAGGATTCTCATTCAGTGTATTGTCAAAGGAAGAAGTCGTATTTAGTAGTTTATTGTAAATCAGTTTAACCGGGGTTACCGTATGGAAACTGTATGGTGAACTCTGGAAATCGTAATTCATCGATAGGTTGAACTGAATCATGCGGAAAAAATGAGGGCGGTTCATCAGGTCGGCTCCTAACTGGAAATAAGTACGAGCCGGATAACGCCGGTTCTTTTTGCGTTGCATTTTGTAAGGAATCAGTACACGGGGAAAGGATAGGGTCCCATTTAACCCGAACTCGTATGAATTCAGTAAGGATGATTTGGCGCCTGCCGGTTTTTTCCCGGTTTGCCATTCATAAGAACCGTTAAGCTTTACCGCCAATATTTCTCCGGCTCCGAAAAGATTTTTTTTACTGACGCCGAATGTAATCTGCGGTCCTATAAAACTGTTCGATTTGGAAGATACGTCGACTTCGAATTCCGACTCGAGAGGAACGTCGAAAGCTGCGTCGATAGAAACGTCGAGAGAATCTTTTCCTTTGAGTGAATCAAGAGGCGTAACGTCGAGATTTACATACCTGAAAATATTCAGTTTACTTAAGTTGGTTTGTGTCAGGTTTTGTTGTTCTACCGAATAAATGTTTCCGGGCTTTAGCGTAATATTGGCGGGTAGAACGAATTTGCGTAAATGCATCGGTTTCTGGTAAACGACAGTCAGGTCTTTGTAGAAAAGCGAATCGATCTGACCTTTTCCTGTCGCACTCGACAGAGAGACATCTACGTTTCCTACTTTGTATGCATTTAGAGCCGGTGCTGGTATTCCTTTCCCAAGTACCATACGTAGACTCACTGTTTTGGGTTTTTGAGTCGTATCGGCTAAGTATTCGATATATTCGGGTCTGAAATAATAATATCCTTTATTACGGGCAACTGTGGTTATGCGTGTACGTTCTGCCGAAAGCGTATCGAGGTTGTATTGAGCTCCTTTTCTGATCAGAGATTTTTTCGATAGACTGTCGATAAGTTCGGTAAGCGGTGTTACAGGAGTCGGAAATTCTATACTATCGTAGAACGACGGGGTAGGGACCTCTACCCAATAACGTATCTTTGCCATTTTACGGTTTTTTTTAGAATATACCAGCTCATATTGACAATGAGCCCCGAAATAACCGTAGTTAGCCAAAATATCATCGACGACTTTTACTCGTACTTCGGGTTTCACTCCTGATATTAAAATCGGTTCTTTTGCAAATTTTTCATAAAACCAATGTTTAAATCCTTTGTCTTTTTTTGGTTTCATATGGTTATATACCCATAATCCGATCGGGAAGGGAGTCCTCCAGTATGCGCCTAAAAATGAGTTGTTGGGTTTTACCAAAAGTGGAGCTTTTATTGCCGATTTTACATTTCCCGGTACTTCAAGACTGTCGACTCCTGTAATTTCTATTTTTTTTACACCGGTGTACAAAATCTCCTCTTCTCCCAGCCGGCTGGTGGTAGAGCAAGCTGCCATAAGAATAAGCAACAGCAGCATTATACCGGTGAATATCCTGGTTTTCATTTTGTATTTTGCTTCGGTTTGCGGCTGATACGGAATAACTCGCTCAGTCTGAATAATTTCTTTCGTACGACAAAACCGACTCCGGTTTCTGTTATTTCTCCTTCGAGAATACTCTCGTAACCGGTATGCCTGAAAATTTTTATGAGCATATTTTCTCGTTTATCGAGCATATACTCGAGAGAAACGTCGTCGATGAGGTTTTCTTTTAAATTTTGATTTGCATCGTCATCGGGACTGAAACTACCGCCGATAACGACTTTAAAACGGTCGTTGAACAGAGTTTTCGATACTTGATAAGAATAGTCGGTACGTGTTCCGTTAGCACCGGCAGTTTGGTCGTCATAAGTATCGATTCCGAAACTTACATCGACATTTTTCAGATTGTTTTGTGCCCATTGGTTAAGTTCTTTTTGAATGAAGGAGTTTAGCGGATTGCCACTTATCAGGCTTCCTTTGGTTTCACTGCCCGGCCCGGTATAAGTATTGTATATCATCAGGTTCATCGCCTGTGTTGCTCGTTGTTCGGCTGTCATCGATTGCAATTCGTTTTGTATAGTCAGGTCTTCCGGAGCCGATACATCAAAGGTGATCGCTAAATTTTCGAGCGTATTACGTATATTTATACTGACATTGAAGTTTACGGTCCGGGTATTCTTGCCATCTTCCGAAACACTTATTCTTAATGGCTCTATGGCCGTTATATTCATTGCCGGATCGGCAATATTCCCGGTCCAGCTTACATAGCTACCTTGTTGGATATTGAATATTTTTTCCGAGATGATAGGCGGATTGTATCTTACGGTACCCCCTGTAAGTTCATATCTTCCGGTAAAACGGCTATCCCCTAATGTATTCATCGAATAGGTAAGATTACCTCCACCTTGCAGATTGATGCGATTTTGCCCGTCGGCCGACAGGTTTACTGCTACTTTTACCGAATTGGCGATATTTACATTAACGAGAATATCCATACCGCTGATCCGTTTTACGGGCATTGTATCTGCTTCTTCTACCTCGGTCGTATCGTTAAAAGAAACGAACGTGACCATATTTTGGTTTTCCTGTTTTATGTCGAGTGGAGAATCCTGCATAACGTAAGTAACATCGGTACCGTTTAGTAAACCGACGTCACCACGTAAGCTTAGTCCTTCGATCGGGCCTTTTACAGTAATATTAAGATCGGCGAATGCTTTACCATATACCATCGATTTACGGTTACGGGAAACATTAACCATCTGGAATTCGTTGGCTGTAATGCTCAGGTCGGTCATCATTCTCGAGAAGTCGTGCATATCGACGTGCCCGTTAATTTGTAACGGTTTCTTATTCGGGCCGATAATCGCAAATTTATTAAATAAGAGATCGTTTTCTTTTATAATTATCTTTTCTGTAGATAGAGTAAATGACGTGCCTATCATGGGTATTGCTATTCCGGTTGATGCAAATTGCAGGTATCCATCCACAATGGGGGTATTGCCGGTTCCTGAAATTTTCATTTCACCGTTCAGGTTACCCGAAAGGGTAACCATATCTTGTAAGAAGGCATTGGCAGATGCCAGAGGGAATCCTGGTATACTCACGGTAAGATCAATCGGATTATCTGATTTTCCATCGTAACTACCGTCGATATTCAGGACTTTTTGTTTATCAATAGACATATCTGCACGCGCAATCTGTTTTCCGCTGTTATCGAGCTGATAATTTATGTCGAAAAGGATGTCTCCGACACGTTGTTTGGCATAACTGAGGTTTTCAATCGAAAGGTTTCCTGAGGCTTCTACCTGTTTTTCGGGGAGGAACAGGACAAGATCAGTCGAAAGTATTCCACCGATAGGAGGAGCAAAAGGTGAAATACTGAGTATCGAAGCTATATCGAGACCGTTGATGAGTACATTCAGAGAACCTTGTTTACCTGTAATTTCGTCTGCTGAACGCAGAACCACGCTTTTGTTAACTGCTTTCATTTCGAGATCGGCCGACAGGCGATTATCGAAATAGTAATTAAAAAAGTTATTGTTATTTACTGTCCAAGGTTCGAATCCGAGTATAGGGTCGGGTAGTATCGATACGTGTACGAGGCTGTCGCGCAGCCAAGCGTTCATGCCGAAATCGAAGCCTTCTTGCCCGGCCCGGTTTCGTTGATGGCACTGGATGAGGACATGGTTGGTTTCGATATATCCCGACATACCCACCTGTGCGGCCTGATCGAGATTTCCGGGAGCGTTTCCGATATGCAGGTTATAATCGATATGTTCTTTGTGCTGGTCCATGGTTAAACGTATCGTATCGACTCTGATTCCTCCCGTTTCGAATCGGTCGATTGCGGCATTGAACATAAATGGATCTTTTTCAGAGTCGGAAATGGCGATTTTACCTTCTTTAAATCCTATTCCTGAAGATTTTAGCAGACTTTTTATAAATTTATTCGTTTTCGCCGAGGCTGAAATCGAGAAAGGAGGAAGCATTTGCTCGAGTTTATAGATATTATATTTTGATGTTTTTTGCTGCTCCTCGAGTTCTCGTTCTATTGCGGCAAACTGGGAAGTAAGTGTGTCTATTCCTACAGTCGTTGAAAAATCTGCTTGCAAGTCGTCGCCCGTAATGCTGGCTTTTATATGATCGTTGTCCATAGATCCGGTAACGATCAGACTGTTAAGCTTATTTGTCTGATCCCCTAAAGTAAGCATCATTTGTCCGATGCGTGTATCTATTTCATAGGCTCCTTTTTCGGTTGCAGCACCTTTGGCTTCCAAATCGAATGATAGGGCGAGAGGTGTGGGAGAAAATCCCATTTTTTGAAAGTTTATCTGTTTTATTGATCCATTTATACTTCCCTCGTAGCGCTCTTTCGAGAGAAAGCCTTTTAATCCGAGATTAATCTGTGCGGCACTGTCGGTACTTACTACTTCTCCGGTTATTTTTTGATCGAGTAAAGCTGCGGATATGGAAATGCCATTGTAGGTATATTTTTTATAATCGATGCGTTCTGCTTTTAATGAAATGTCGCTATGGGTATGTGTCGAGAAGAAATTGAATCCTTTTCCTGCGGCAGCAATTCGTAAAGATACGACTCCGATAGAATCATATGGGAGAAATTGAGCTACCGATAATGAGTCGGAAATGAGTTTTATGTCATAGGATTCGGTTTGAGGATCGAACAGACCGTTTAAAGAAATACTTCCACCTCCCGACGTAAACCGTATGTCGGGATAATATTTGCTCCCGGATATTTTAGCCGAACCGTAAAGGTGCATGTTATCGGGTATATTGATGCGTTTTTGTAATAAGGTATCTGGCAATAAATCTGTTATGAATCCCATATGGATAAAATCTCCGTTGAAATGTACATCACCCGATATTTTTTTCATATCGTAGATTGTTTGTAATTTACCATTTGCCGAAATCTGGCATCGACCCGGTATCGAAGCGGATATTGACGGTATATTCAGAGATCCGAAATCTCCATCTGCATCTATTTCACAATGAATTTTTTCGATAGGAAGCAGCCCCAGTTGTTTCCGCATGTCAGGATATAAGAGGTATAAATCTTCGGGTCCGAAATCGGTTTTCAGATGCGCTGAGAGAGGTGTTCGGGCTTGTATTCCTGTCGTGCCAGGCATGCCCATATGAGCGTTGGCGCTGATGGAAGAATTGGCGGTTTGTAAAATAAAATTACGTAGCGATAAGGCCGTCGAGTCCATAGAGAAACTACCGTAGCTTTGTACTATCGATAACCCAGAACGTTCGGTAAGTGATAGATGCCTGAGATCGGCTTTAACTTCCGCTCCTCGATTATAAAGAGAATCTACGGTTATATTAATATTTGTAGCCGATATATAATTCAGATCGAAACCCGGCTGTGGGGCATAAGAGATAAGTCCGTAAGTAGCCTGATTATCGGTCAGTTTTATCTGTGATACTTTTACTACCCATGGTTCCGAATTTTCAATAGAATCGGTAGGCTGTTCTGCTTCTGTTTTTGTGACGGAAACGGTATCGGTAAGATAACTGTATATGCCTTGGTCAATAGTGATAGAGTTTACGTCTACCGTCTGATGTCCCAAATCTACCGATCCGTCCTGTAACATCGCTTTGCCGAGATGTACGGTAAGATGCATATTTTGGGGATACATCTGCATTCCGAAATCGATATTGTTCAATGAGAGTTTTTTTACATCGATGGCCCATGCTGCATTTCCCGATTTTTTTTGAGTAGTGTCTGGAGGGCTTTCTCCCAATTTCAGATTTACCCATCCGTCGGTAAGTATAAGGCGAGGTATTCTTGCTCTTTCTGTTTTTAAATCTGCGGAATTCACCGAGAGAATGAGCCGTTCTACATCGCCGTCGATTTCCATATTGGAGGTAGTATCGGCAAATGAAAATTTTACGTCGCTAAAAAGAAGTTTGTTTATCTTAATTTCTTTATGCAATAACGGAGAAAGTGTGACATCTAACCTTAAAGAACGTGCCGAGAAAAGCGTATCGCCTGGGTTTAAGACAATACGGCTGTTATCGATAACGAGGTCGAATGGAAATGAGAGGCGTAGCCTTTCGATAGAGATTTCGATTTCATATTTTTCGGTAACATATTGTGTCGCAGTGTCTTTAGCCCAGTTTTGTATAAAAGGAATATAAAAAAGTACCGGTAGCAAAAGCACCAGTAAAAATAAGCTGAAGATCAACCACAATATATATTTTAAAACCTTCCCCATTCGGAATTCATTACTGAAAACAAATATAAAAAAAATCTCACGATCTACTCTGTCATAAGAGAGTTTAAGTGTTTGGATATTTTAATAAACATCTTGGCTCGCCGTTTGTTTGTAAAGATATAACATTAAATATTTAGTAGAATGAAAAAAGTTGTATTGGCCTTTGCTTTGTTATTCGGGTCGTTATGCATAGCCTCGGCTGCTGTGACAGATAACGATCGCATTCCGTACGATAAACTGCCCACAGCAGCTCGTACTTTTATTGAAAAGACCTTCCCGGGGGTAAATGCTGTAAAATGTGAAAAAGAGAAAGGTTGGACTCAATATGATGTCCGATTATCTAATGGGGTTGAAATAGAGTTCGACAGAGCTGGAAACTGGTTAGAGATAGAAAGTAATAATGGTCCGTTTACGATGATGATGCTTAACCTCTTGCCTTCTAAAGCTGTAAATTATATTAATACTAATTTCAACGGGCAAGGGGTAAAAAAGGTAGAACGTAAGCGCAATGGTTATGAGGTAAAAGTGATGACAAATCCCAAAACCGAAGTAAAATTCGATAAAAACGGAAATTTTTCATCACAAAAGATAGATGATTAATGTAAACTAAGAATATTTATGAAAAAGGGCAATCGTACTAAAATACCGTATTGCCTTTTTTATATATAAATACCTGAAAAATATCGTATTTTTATTTACCCGAGAAAATACGGCCGATCCCTACCAGCCTGTCGTATCTTTCTTGTCGTCCCCTTTGGTAAACCTTTATAAGATATTCGTTGCCGGTTTCGAAGAAGTTTCCTTCTATGACTCCCGGAGTCGCTTTTGAAGCTCCTTTCGGTAGAAACAAGTATTGATAATTATAAGAACCTTGCTTCAGATACATATCCTTTTCGTATCGGCGGGTTTCCTGATTGTAAATCATTCGATTCCATTCGTTATATTGCCCGTTTGTAAATTCCCCGTCGATGTAAATATCGCCGTTCATTAACGGATTGTCATAATCGAGAGAGAAATGAACGACAAAATAATCCGATTCCGTATCGTTATCATCTGCATCACTTTGCCGTATGGTAAAGTGTCCGTATTGTGTCTGGTCGAATGTATAATTATTCGTATATCTTGGTTTATCAGGAAATAGGCTTACATGATAATAAGGGTCGTAATAACGTATGTTTTCCACATTAAGACCTGGATATCTCGTATTTACCATTTCGAACCGACGATATTCGTTTCCGGCTTCGAAAATGAGTTGGGGTGTGTGCCCGAAAACCAGTTCGTTATTTTTTACATAAAGTGGTTGGGTAAGCACGGCCTCGGTGTCTCTTCGGTTGTTTTGTGAAATATGTACTCTTAAATCATTTCGAGGATCTTGTATATAATGGTGTGGATATTGTATCGAAAATTCGAGTTGTTGATGCGCTTTGTTGTAATCGATGTCGGTACGGGTGGTTACCATGGCTGGCACCGATACTTTGTTTTCATAAACCGAAAAACAGGCATATAAAATCGGGTTGTCCGGATAATTTTCAGGGAATACGACCAGAGCATAATTTCCCGATACTTTAAACTGGAATTGTTCGTTTGGAATCGTTATGCTGTAATGTACGTAATTACGGTATGTATTAAACGAAAGTTCGCCTTCTTCTACTGTATTCACATTAAAACCGTCGATGTATTCGATATCGGTGAGTTGAGACTGTGTCCAGTCGGCATTACAGTGAATGAGTTTATAGTTTAAAAATTCGGTTTCGTCAGCAAATATATCGAAAGAGATTTCGATCTTTTCATCGCTACCCAATTTAATTACCGGGGGAAAATACGATTTTTCAGGAACGCGTAAACGTATGGTATGTACGGCTGGATGTATCGCTTTTGTATGGTAAACGGTCTTTTGTGAAAAGACCGGAAGACATGTTATATTAGCGATAAACGCTATAAATATTAAAAGGGTCGTTCGCATCTGATTATGCTATAGTTTACCATACAAACATAATAAAATTATTGTACATATGGCGTAAATTATCTAAAAACAATGAAGATGTGGAGTGAGTTTCATAAATCCTATGTATCTTTACAAAATCAAAAAAACATTACAAAAAACAAAAATAATACGTTATGCTAAAACACGGATTAACGGTATCGTTATTGCTCCTTGCTTTTACGGTAGGTTTTGCAAAGAATGATACTAAAAAAAAGGATGAAAAAGGGTATAAATTTACCGAAGTGAAAACATTGGCGACAACGCCTGTTAAAAATCAGAGCAGTTCGGGAACTTGCTGGAGTTTTTCAGGAACTTCTTTTTTTGAAAGTGAATTGTTGCGTCAGGGAAAACCCGAGGTAGATCTTTCTGAAATGTTTATCGTACGACACAGTTATATGGAAAAAGCAGAGAAATACGTACGTATGCATGGTGCTACTAATTTTGCCGCCGGGGGATCTACCTATGATGTGATGCATGTTATTAAAGAATACGGAATTGTTCCCGAAGAAGTATATACTGGTTTGAATTACGGTACCGATGTACACCGTCACGGTGAACTCGATGCGGTGCTCGAGGCCTATGTAAAAGCGGTTGTCAGCAATAAAAATCGTACCTTGACAACAGCCTGGAAAGAAGGTTTTAATGGTATTCTCGATGCATATCTCGGAAAGCTTCCCGAAAAATTTACTTATCAGGGAAAGGAATATACACCGAAAACTTTTGCTGCTTCATTGGGGTTGAATATGGATGACTATGTGTCGATTACTTCGTTTTCACATCATCCTTTCTATGAAACTTTTGCAATCGAAGTTCCCGATAATTGGGCTTGGGCTCCTTCATATAATATACCTTTAGATGATTTTGCACGTATATTTGCAAATTCAATCGATAAGGGATATACGGTTTATTGGGCGTCAGATGTCAGTGAAAGAGGTTTTGCATATAATAAAGGTTTCGCTGTCGTTCCTGATGCCGATTTATCGGATATGACCGATAGTGAAAAAGCTCGCTGGACAAAACTGACCGATAGCGAAAAAGAATCGCAGTTGTATAAGCTGGAAGAACCGGGAGCTGAAAAGAAAATTACTCAGGAAATGCGTCAGGAAGCTTTCGACAATTATCAGACAACTGATGATCATGGTATGCACATTGTCGGTACTGCGGTAGATCAAAAAGGAAATAAATACTATAAGGTTAAAAATTCATGGGGGCCAAATCAGATTTATGGTGGTTATTTTTATGCATCCGAACCCTTTGTATTGTATAAAACACTGAATATTGTGGTTAATAAAAATGCCATTCCCGATGATATTGCAAAAAAAATGAATTTAAAATAATTCGTACTACCAACTGAAAGATACCGAAGCCCTTTCTATATCTCCGGATATAGGGGGCTTTATTTTTGATATTTTTATGCTGCCTCCCCATATTACGGGATGTTTTTTACATATTGCCGTTATAATGCGCCCGGCGACATGTTCGAGTAAATTCGAGGGAATCATCATTTCTTTTTTAATACAATCGTATAATAATGCGTAATTAACAGTGTCCTCGAGATTGTCTGTTATAGCAGCTTTTTCTAAAGATAAATTTACTTTCAGATATACTTCGTAATTATTTCCTACTTTACGTTCGGTTTCCGAAACGCCGTGATAGGCGTAAAACTTTATATTTTCGAGTTCGATATAGCTTTCCATATGATTTTTAGACGATATTGAGTTACAAATTTCGTTTTTTCATATCGATAAACAAAGTTTCATAATAAAAAAGATGGATTTACGCATCGGAAATATTATTTTTGTACAAAACAAGAATATTGGGATATGGCAAAAGAACTTTCTACATCCGGATTAACGCATAATTCTATCAGCACGGGTACTGTTATAAAGGGTAATATTTCAGCATCTTCGGATATTCGTATCGACGGAACGCTGGAAGGTGATCTCGATTGTAGAGGGAAACTTATCCTGGGAGAAAAAGGTGTAATTACAGGAAATGTAACCGCAGTGAATGCGGAAATTATGGGATCTGTTACTGGCAATATTACGGCAGAAGAAACTCTTGTTCTTAAAGCTACCTCGCTTCTGACTGGCGATATAGAAGTTTCTTCTTTAGTTATCGAACCTAATGCCCGGTTAAACGGAAAATGCTCGATGCGTTCCTTTTCCCGTTGATACGATCGGAGTAATTAATCAGGTGAAAAATTTGTGAATTAATATAAATTATTCTTATCTTTGCATCCGCTTTTCGGTTATAGAAAGTGCGATTCTTTAATGGTCATCTCAAAATACCTAAATTTTAAATATGGCATTTGCAAATAATGTTTTGATTGTTCGCCGTGTGCTGATGGCAAAACTTGTGGATTTATGGAACCGCGGGCAATTGGTGGAGCAAATCGACAGACTGCCCATCGAGTTAACCCCACGTAATGCAAAAGTAAGAGGCCGGTGCTGTGTACATAAAGAACGGGCTGTTTGGAAGTATAAATCGTTTCCTCTAATGGGTTTCGATATGCAGGATGAAACCGATGAGCTGGTTCCTTTATCTCATTATGCCCGTGAAGCGTTAACGCGTGGAAAAAATAAGAAAGATAATATTCTGTGTGTAATCGACGAGGCTTGTTCGGCTTGCGTTCAGGTAAATTACGAAGTTACGAATTTATGTAAAGGTTGTGTTGCAAGAGCCTGTTATATGAATTGTAGCCGTCACGCTATTTCATTCGATCGTAACGGGCAGGCCAGAATCGACCATGATAAATGTATCAGCTGTGGTATTTGTAAAGAAGCTTGTCCTTATCATGCAATTGTATATATTCCTATTCCGTGCGAGGAAGCTTGCCCGGTAAAAGCAATCTCGAAAGACGAAAATGGTATTGAGCACATCGATGAATCGAAATGCATTTATTGTGGTAAATGCATCAATGCTTGTCCTTTCGGGTCTATTTTCGAAATTTCAGAAGTGTTTGATGTCCTTTCACAGATAAGGTCGGGTAGTAAGGTTGTTGCTATTGTGGCACCTTCGATTATGGGTCAGTACAAAGAAAGTTTGGAAGAAATATTCAATGCGATAGGGAAAATAGGCTTTTATGATGTGATGGAAGTTGCAGATGGCGCTATGGTGACTACGCGTAACGAAGCTGTCGAGCTAAAAGAAAAACTGGCCGAGGGGCAGTCTTTCATGACGACATCCTGCTGCCCTTCTTATATCGAATTAGTCGAAAAGCATGTAAAAGATATGAAACCTTATGTTTCTCATACCGGATCCCCAATGTATTATACAGCCCGTATGGCGAAAGAAAAATATCCCGATGCTCTTGTTGTATTTGTCGGACCATGTGTTGCGAAACGTGCCGAAGCACGTCGGGATGAGGCTGTCGATTATGTGATGACTTTTGAAGAAATAGATGCCGTTTTTCATGGTTTAGGAATTGATGTAGCGACGGTAGGAAATGGAGCTTATTTCTGTAATGCAGAGAAAGACGGAAAAGGTTTCGGTAGAACTGGAGGTGTATTGGGTGCCGTAAAAGCTCAAAATCTGATTCCCGACTTGAAAGGGGCGCAGATTGCCAATCTCAATAAAAAAAATATTGCACTTTTGAGGGCGTATGCTAAAGGAAAATCTCCTTTTCAGTTTATTGAGGTTATGGCTTGTGAGGGAGGATGTGTTACTGGCCCTTCTTCAAATGTCGATTCTGTTACGGGAGATAAATTGTTTAAGCTCGCTATGGAGAAATATACTGCGGTTGATGAAACAACGAAAATCGAGAAATAAATCGTGATATTCTATTTAAGATAAAAAGCCGGCCTTTTTAAAAGGCCGGCTTTTTATCTTAATATAGATTTATGAAAATTATTTGATAAGGAATAGGTTTTATAATCTTCTTTATGATAATTAATATACAGTTTTATTGATAAAAAATTGCAAATGCGAAAAATTATTATTTAATTTGCGGTATAGATTGATGCAAGATGAAAATTAGTAACAAATTAAAATCTGTAGGGTTGAAAGTTACCCCCCAACGAAGAGTCGTTTATGAGGTGATGCAGAAAATATGTCATGGATCTATTGATGAGATAATCGGAATAGTAAGGAGTCAAAATCCTGATATAACTATATCGACGATATATCGGATTATGGATTCGTTTTGTCAGGCAGGTTTACTGTCGAAATTTGTGGGTAACAATGGTAAAGTCATTTATGATATTACTGTTAAAGAACATCATCATATTTTTACATCCGGTGAAGAAATTATTGATATAGAGGATGAATGGTTATCGGAAATAATCAGAGAACATGTCCTCTTGAAAATACCGGAGAATGAAGCGATTGATAGAATTTCTGTATATATATCAACAAAAAATAAAGAGAATGGAAAAGAAAAAATTGACATCGACAAACGGTCGTCCGATAGCGGATAACCAAAATATTCAAACTGCGGGTTTGAGAGGGCCGGTAACATTGCAGGATCCTTGGTTCCTCGAAAAGCTGGCGCATTTCGATCGAGAAGTGATTCCCGAAAGGCGTATGCATGCAAAAGGTTCTGGTGCATATGGTACCTTCACGGTTACTAATGATATTACTCAATATACCCGAGCTTCGATTTTTTCCGAAATAGGTAAAAAGACCGATTGTTTCGTTCGTTTTTCGACGGTAGCCGGAGAACGGGGTGCTGCCGATGCTGAACGAGATATAAGAGGTTTTGCCATGAAATTTTATACCGATGAAGGGAATTGGGATTTGGTAGGAAATAATACCCCCGTTTTCTTTCTGCGTGATCCTTTGAAATTCCCTGATCTGAACCATGCCGTTAAACGCGATCCGCGTACAAATATGAGAAGCGCTAATAATAACTGGGATTTCTGGACTTTGCTTCCTGAAACTTTACATCAGGTGACTATTACGATGAGCGATCGGGGAATTCCGGCTTCTTATCGTTATATGCATGGTTTCGGTAGCCATACTTACAGTTTTTACAATAAAGACAACGAACGTATTTGGGTTAAGTTTCATTTGAAATCTTTACAAGGAATTAAAAACCTGACAGATGCTGAGGCAGAGGAAATTATAGCAAAAGATAGAGAATCGAATCAGAGAGATCTTTTCGAAGCGATAGAACGAGGAGATTTTCCACGTTGGAAAATGCAGATTCAACTAATGACAGAAGAACAGGCTCGATCTTATGCGATTAATCCGTTCGACCTTACTAAAGTTTGGTATCATAAAGATTTTCCATTACATGATGTCGGTATCCTTGAATTGAATCGAAACCCTGAAAATTATTATGCCGAAGTAGAACAATCTGCTTTTAACCCGATGAATATTGTAGAAGGTATCGGTTTTTCTCCGGATAAAATGTTACAGGGACGTTTGTTTTCTTATGGTGACGCACAGCGGTACCGGCTTGGTGTAAACCACAATGAAATTCCGGTAAACAAGCCTCGTTGTCCTTTCCATGCTTATCATCGGGACGGTATGATGAGGACCGATGGTAATTATGGTGCTGCTAAAGGTTATGAACCCAATAGTTACGGAGAATGGCAGGATGACCCTTCTAAGAAGGAACCTCCATTGAAATCTACCGGAGATGTATATAACTATGACGAACGAGAATACGATAATGATTATTTTACGCAACCCGGGTTGTTATTCCGTTTAATGACGAAAGACCAGCAACAGGTATTGTTTGAAAATACAGCCCGTGCGATGGGAGATGCCGAATTATTTGTAAAGCAACGTCATGTGCGTAATTGTTCGTATGCTGATGAAACATATGGTCGGGGAGTCGCAAAAGCTCTTGGAATTTGTTTCGATGAAGCGATGAAAGCAGAAGATCCGGCTCATCCTTCGTGGGATCCGAGAAATAAATAAATTATAAAAATATATGAATTCGGGAGGGCAATCAGAGATTGTTCTCCCGGTTTATTAATAGTTAGTGGATTATTGAAAGAAAAAGTAACAAGACCGGTTTTCTTTTTTTTTTCTGATGACCTTATCTGTGTTAAAAATCGTTCGAGTGGTAAATTCGATATATATTTTCAGTTTGTGTTGTTTCCGTATCGTTTTATTAAGTCGTTTGTCGAAATCGTGTAGTGTGTAACTGATAAAACTTTGTCGGGTTTTGTTTCCGGTGTGCTGCAATTGCATCTTCTTTCGAGTTGAGTAATGTAGTATAAACCGTTTCCTTTTTTTCGGTATTGGCGTGTAATTAATCGACCGTATCCCTGAGGGTCTGAAGATACACAATTTTCTTCGGAGAGTTCGATGCAAAATATGAGGTTTAATTTGTCGTTTTTAAGAGAGAATACAAATTCTGATGTAGTTGTCCAATTTTGTCCGATATACAGCCTGTGTTCTACGATTTCATTTTCTCCGTCATCGTTCCAGTCTTTGTATCTGCGGTTTAAAATAATGGTGTGGTAGGTATCTGAAAATTTATGGTAAATAATGGAGTCGCAACGGTCAAGTAAAAAGTAGTGGAAGTACCCATCGTCACTCTCAGCCAGTGTAACCAATGTTAAACTGTCTAATTTCATTTTTGTCAGATATTTATTCGGATGGGTTAAAATATAGTCGGAAAACATATTATATTCCCATTGGCTATACTGTGGTACGATACTATCCACATAAAAATGAATAACAGGTATAAATTCTTTTACCGAATCTATTTTATTTATCAGGGAGGAAAATAGAGAATCGCGGTCAAATCGGTAACCTTTTACACTGCTTTCTATATTGGAAAAACCAGCCGTAAAACTGACTTTATTTCTATTAATATTTTCGCAACTGAAGAGTGTTGTTATAAATATTATATAGTAGATATGAGATATTAATTTTCTGAACATATTTAAAAGCTATTATTCAGTAAAGAGTATTTTTATTATCTGTAAAGATATGTTTTTTTATTTATCTATTTATAATTATATATTATTTTTATATAAAATAGTTTCTATAATAGTACTTTTATTCTCGTTTTTCTTACTCAGAATATTGGGAATCGAGTTAGCACCGGTGCTAAGCAGTTCTTTGGCTACATAAGCCGCGAGGTATACGGTTTCCGGGTTTATTACGCAAGGGATTCTCAATGTCAGTGGTGTACCTGGACTTAAAATGGTGTTAATAGAGTTTGTGGCAACTCACTAACACTATCAAATCCGAAGCCGCCGCCCTTGTTGAACAGAACTGACCGGGAAAATTCGAATCTTAAAAGTAAATTATACCTGTTTTATTTAATTAATATTTTTCAAAATAAATTTGTTTACATAGTCTAATCAATTATCTTTACCCCTCAATAAAGAATACAATTACTTAATAAAAATAATTTGAGAACACTTATCATTGCATTCACTTTATTTACACTTTCTATGTCTTTGACAGCTCAAGACAAAGAGATTCTTTTGATACCTGACACGTTGTTCAAAGCATATCTTGTTAAATATTTCGATGCGAACAAGGATGGAGAGATAAATCGTCAGGAAGCCGAAAGGATTACCTGTATAAATTGTAATAATCAAGGTATCAGCTCGTTAAGTGGGATTGAGCAGTTCCCCAATCTATTGACATTGTATTGTACCAAAAACAACTTAAGCAGTCTCGACTTGAGCAGAAATAACCGGATAGTGACTGTTGTGGCGTTTGACAATCCACTGATGAAATTAAATGTCAAAGGGTGCAGTGAAATAGAATTACTGAGTGTGCCCGACTGCCGTTTACGTTCGATAGACGTGAGAAATTGTATTCGTTTACGCACTCTCATTATTCGTAATAATGAGATATCGGACCTCGATGTAAGTCGATGTAAGGATTTGGAAACACTTGACTGCCAGAATAATTATCTATCGATATTGGATGTGCTTAATAATCAGTCGTTAGTGACTCTGGAGTGCCATGAAAATAGACTGAAGGAGCTACTTATCGGGTCATGCCCTGATCTGGAGCTGCTGTTTTTCAGCAAAAATCGGTTAACGGAACTGGACATTACAAAATGTCCCGCTCTGAAGAGAATACAAGGTTATGGTAATGACCTCACTCAACTGAATGTAGAGGAGAATTCCCAACTGGAAAATTTAGATTGTTCCGATAATAAATTAATCGAATTAGACGTCAGAAAGAACAGCGAGTTGTATTATATGGTTTGTTCTGAAAACTACATTGAGTCACTGGATGTTAGCAAGAATCCTAAGCTGGAATGTATATATTGTGAAAACAATCTGTTATCCTCGCTGGACGTACGTCGAAATCCGAAGCTCGACCATTTATATTGTGGAGGAAACAAAATAAAAAAAATCAATGTAAAAGATAATCCTCGGCTGACCCGGTTGAGTTGTAGTAAAAATCCGATCCGGAAACTTTCTCTGTCGCAAAATCCGAAACTCACCATGCTATTCTGCAACAAGACGATGATAAAGGAGATAGACCTGACTCATAACCCCGAAATGAGCTTTCTCGACTATAGGAGTAACTTTCCAAAAATCATAATCCTGAAAAAAGGGCAAACCGTCAAAGAAATTAAAAAAGATAGTCAAACCAATATAGTCTGTCGATGAAAAGAATCATTTTTTTATTGATACTGGGAAGCATCGCTGTGGCGCTGCCGGCACAAAAAATAGCTCACAAAGCATACATCGAGACCGACGAAAATGGGCGGCAAGTATGGTGGAGGTACAATAATAAGAAAACTAAATCCGTACTTATCAATGGATTCTACAAGGTGGAATGTGGTGATTATTATGCCTTAGGGAATTTCTGTAAAGGCATTGTCAAAGCAGGAATGGTGAGCTACTTTTATTCCGATGGTGCACTGTGGCGCACTGTTGGATATGACGTTAAGGGATATATTGACGGGATACAAACAGACTATTACATCAATGGCAATCTACACCGCAGAATCGGATGGCGTAAAGGAATCGCCCATGGTGAGCATTCCGAATGGTTCGAGAACGGACAACAATCTTTCTCGGGGGAGGCTGCTTATGGTAAAAGAGAAGGAACCGCCACTGCATGGACCCAAAAAGGGGACACACTCTCTATCTGGAACTATAAGTATGGGATGAAAAACGGACGGTGCACAACATGGATATATACCGACAGCATACTGACAGGCAGAATGGAAGAGGTCTACAAAGCGGATCAACCGTCCGATTCGGCTTTATACTTTGTTGTTTACCTCGATGGAAAAGAACGTCTGCAAAACAGGACGCTATATGACAGTGATGGAAAGATAACACTTAATGATTCTTACACCAATGACATACATTACAGAATGGAATATGAAGACGGGATTCTGGCATTCATTTCTCTATTCACGGATGGCCGTTTGTCAAGTACTGCTCAATATAAGGATAATCAGGCGAATGGGAAAACGGTGATGTATTATCCCGGCACAGATCGTATATATAAGGTAGAGATATATCGCAAAGGAAGACTTATGGGTAGTGTGGAATATGATATCGAGGGCCTCCCCCGTTCATACAAAGTGTTGGAAGAAGATGGACAACTGCATCCGTGCGACTCAAGTACATACGAAAACTTATTGCTCATTGATGTACATCAGAAAATTGAAAAGTAAAAAAAGTAAATATCATAGTTGAGTAAACAGATTTATGCGTATTTACCACCTCTGCAATCACTCGCCAGATTCGGAACCCGTTAAGGAAAAATGAGCCATTTAGGTATTGGCAAAAATGTAGCCAGAAACAATTTATCCGAATCTAATCAAAATAGAGGCTACTGTATCTTCGAATCCTTTGCTTATTAACATGGTTCAACAGGTACAAAAGAATCTCTTTAAACTCGGTAGGAATGTCTATGCTTTTGATATTAATACAATTGACTTATTTTTGGGTTGTGTTTTTAGCTTTTCTACAAATGGCTTAAAATAACATCTTATAGTAAAGAAGTTTTGGAGTAATATATAGAATGCTGTAAAGAATACAAATAAATTCTGCGATGTTTCATCTGGAGTTGGGAATGTAGCGTAAATTTTACTTTCCGAGAGTACTGTTATTCCGCATATTTTATACTCCTTTTGACTATATATTTGAAGTGGCCATTTATTTGTATTTTCTTTTCTGTCCAGTTGCCGTGGTCGTCATATCTGGAATACGTGTAGGTATATATTGTGGTATCTTTGTTTTCAATTTGTGTATTTTCTATTTCAAAGTCATTTTCATCATATTTTGTTATAGAGGTCCTCTTGATTGAGTTTGCTCCATCCGTTGTTATTCCTTCAAGGTCTTTGCTGACGGTTTGGGATTGATACTTGATGATATTATTATTTTTGTCTGCCCATTTATCGGGGAATAAAGATAGCGGTTAATTAACCAAACTATATACATTAAATTACTAAAATATATCGTTGGGTTTGCGAATATTAAAAAAATGGAATAGTTCTTGTATCAAATAGATCATGTTTGTTTTCATTAAGCTGTTCATCGGCCTTATCACTGCATTCTGCACTAAGTCTCAATTTTAATTCTTATCTTTGATAAGAAAAAACAATAAAATGATAGAATATCTTACCGGTAAAATAACCGATCTTACACCTGCATCGGTCGTAATCGATTGTAATGGAATCGGTTATTTGGCTAACATTACACTGAATACATACTCGGCTCTATCGACTAAAGAAATCGTACGACTTTATATATATGAGGCGATACGGGAAGATGCGTGGATTCTTTATGGTTTTCTCGATCGAAAAGAACGTGAGTTATTTTTGCTTCTGATTTCTGTTTCCGGTGTGGGACCTAATACGGCTCGTATGATTCTCTCTTCATTATCTCCTGTAGAATTGGAACAGGTTATCGCGTCAGAGAATGTGAATCTGTTGAAAGGGGTGAAAGGAATAGGGGCAAAAACAGCTCAAAGAATAATTGTTGACCTCAAAGATAAAATAAAACCCGGTAGTGCTACGTTAAATATAGGTACTTCCCAAACTAACGAGATTCAAGAAGAAGCAGTGGCCGCATTGGTTATGTTGGGTTTTGCTCAATCACAATCGTTGAAGGCAGTACAAAAGTTATTGAAAGAATCACCCCGAATGAGAGTCGAAGAGGTGATTAAGGCGGCTCTGAAAATGATGTAATGCAGGCCGCCTGACAATGGGGGCTATGCAAAACAATGAGTAAGAGGTTAAACGTACTGATATATATTTTTCTCTTTATCGGCGGGGTAGGATTTTACTCCGCTTTTGCTGCTTATGAACGTACTTTCTCTGTCTCTGATTTTTCAGAATATATGGCAGAGCAAGTCGCCCGACAAATAATTGCCGATTCTGATTCCGATTCTGTAAAGACGGTCAAGTCGCGTTTTCCTGTGACGAAAACTTCTCCCGAAACGTATGATGATTTGCTTAAAAAGTCTCCTGCCGATCTTAAAACTCCTGAGAATGTGCAGACTGTGGTGGAATACGATCCACAAACGAATAGTTATGTGATACATAGTAAGGTGGGTGATTACGATATTATGACCCCCTTTATGCTTTCGGCAGATGAGTATAAGGATTATTCGTTGCAGAAATCGATGCAAGCATATTATCAGCAGAAAAATGCCGAAAGTTTCGCGAAGAGAAAAGAGGGATTTAATTTTCTCGATATGAAATTTAATATCGGGCCTTTGGATAAAGTTTTCGGCCCGGGAGGTGTTCAGATAAAAACTCAGGGATCTGCTGAAATTACGATGAGCATAAAGACCAATAAGATCGATAATCCGGCTCTGGCGATACGTGCTCGTAAAAAAACATATTTCGACTTCGACGAAAAGATACAAGCCAATGTGACGGCGAAGGTAGGAGATAAGTTAAACTTCGGGATGAATTATAATACGGATGCTACTTTCGATTTCGATCAGCAAAAACTAAAGTTACAATACGAGGGAAAGGAAGACGAAATTATTAAGAATATAGAGGCCGGTAACGTGAGTATGACTACCGGGTCGTCTTTGATCAGGGGAAGTGCTGCGTTATTCGGAGTAAAAGCCACTTTGCAATTCGGTAAACTTACGGCAACGGCTTTGGTATCCCAGCAGGAATCGGAATCGAAGACGGTAAATTCGAGTGGGGGCGGACAGATGACCGATTTTGAGTTTAGCGCCGATCAGTATGATGAAAACCGCCATTTTTTTCTGGCCCAGTATTTCAGGGATAATTACGATAATTTTATTTCTAAATTACCATACATTTCTTCTGGAATAACGATTAACCGTATAGAAGTATGGGTTACGAATAAGCAAAGTAATTTCGACCAGTCACGTAATATCGTTGCTTTTATGGACTTAGCCGAATCTGACAAACTGGCTTATCCGGGATGGGGTAATGGAGGATCCAAAATCCCTTCTAATAACTCGAATCGTTTATATTCCGTCATAAAGAGTATCGAGGGGGCGCGTAACATAAATCTCGTCACTCAGGCTCTTGAAGAAAATCTTCCTCCGCAAGTAGTAGGAGGCCAGGATTATGTAAAGATTGAAAACGCCAGAAAACTCGAAAGTTCGGAATATGTGCTGAATTCGCAGTTAGGTTATATATCGTTGAAAAGCAGACTTAACTCGGATGAGGTACTGGCCGTCGCATTTGAATACACGAAAAACGGCCAGCATTATCAAGTGGGAGAGTTTTCGGGGAATATCACCAATACCGACGAATGTCTTTTCTTGAAGATGCTCAAGGGTACGACGATAACGACTAATTTGCCGATCTGGAAGTTGATGATGAAAAATGTGTATTCGTTAAATGCGATGCAGATACAGAAAGAAAAATTCCGTCTCGACATATATTATAAAAGCGATACAGCCGGGGTGAGTCTTACTTATTTGCCGGTGGGAGATATCAAGAACCAGACATTGCTGAAAGTGATGAATCTCGACCGCCTCGATAATAATAATGAAGTTAATCCTAACGGTTTTTTCGACTTTGTCGACGGGTATACGATTATTCCTTCTATGGGGCGCGTGATTTTCCCGGTTGTAGAACCGTTCGGTTCTCACCTGAAGAAAAAAATAGGGAATTATCCCGATGTCGATAAATATATATATCAGGAATTATATGATTCTACGCTCACGGCAGCCCGGCAGTTTGCCGATAAGAACAAATTTGTCATGAAAGGTGAATTTCGTTCTTCGTCGGGTGCCGAGATACGTTTAAATGCCATGAATGTTCCTCGTGGATCGGTTAGGGTAACGGCCGGCGGTATGACACTTACCGAAAATGTAGATTATTCGGTCGATTATTCGATGGGAGTGGTCACTATCCTGAATCAGAGTTATATCGATTCCGGTACGCCGATCAGCGTTTCTCTCGAAAGCCAGACTTTTATGAATATGCAGCGTAAAACAATGGTAGGACTCGACCTTAGTTATAAATTCTCGAAGAATTTTACATTAGGAGGGACGATAATGCATCTGGGAGAAAAATCGTTAACCGAAAAAGTAAATTTGGGGAACGAAGTACTTAATAATACTTTGTGGGGACTGAATACCTCTTATACAACCGAATTTCAGTGGCTTACTTCATTGGTTAATAAAATACCCACGGTAAATGCTACGGCGCCTTCGCGCCTGGCGATAAATGCCGAATTCGCACAACTTATTCCCGGTAAAGCTAAAAATAAAGCGCAATCTTATATCGATGATTTCGAAGCTTCTCAGCTTGGACTCGATATACGTACTCCTTATTCTTGGGTGATTGCATCTACCCCTTCGATGTTCCCGGAATCTAAATTGTCTAATAATTACGAATACGGTAAAAACCGGTCTCTTATATCATGGTATTATATCGATCGTTTGTTTACTCAAAGAAACTCATCTTTGGTACCGGCGCATATTAAAAATGATCTCGATCAGCTTTCTAATCATTATATCCGAGAAGTCGACGTTAGTGAAATTTTTCCTAACAAAGAGTTAGGTTATGGCGAAAGTAATACGTTGCAAGTACTTAATCTTTCGTATTATCCGCAAGAGAGAGGACCCTACAATATGGATGTGAATCAGGTGGGACCCGATGGAAATTTCCTCGATCCGGAAAACCGATGGGGGGGAATCATGCGTAAAATGGATACGCCCGATTTTGAAGCCGCGAATATCGAGTATCTCCAATTTTGGATGCTCGATCCGTTTTTGTACAATGATCAGGATTATAATGAGGGAGGATATTTATATTTTAACTTCGGGGAAATTTCGGAAGATATTCTTAAAGACGGTATGAAGTCGTTTGAAAACGGATTGCCGATAGATGGGGATACGACGCAGTTGTCATCGACAGTATGGGGACGTGTTTCTAAACGTCAATCGATGGTATATGCTTTTGATAATAGCAAGGGAGCCCGGGAAAAGCAGGATGTTGGGCTCGATGGTTTATCTAACGATGAAGAATTCTCGTATTATTCGTATGCTAATTTTTTGAAGCAATTACGACCGAAACTTTCTCAGGAAACAATCTCAAGAATGGAGCAAGACCAGTTCTCTCCAATTAACGATCCTGCGGGTGATAACTATCATTTTTTCAGGGGAGTGGATTATGACAATGCGCAAATGAATATTCTCGAACGTTACAAACATTATAACGGTCTCGAAGGAAACTCGACATCGCCCGATGATGCCGCTGATAAATATTATCAGTCGTCTAAAAGTGTACCTGATGTGGAAGATATCAATCAGGACAATACATTGAACGAATATGAACGATATTACCAATATAAAGTAAGAATACGCCCCGAAGACTTAAAGGTGGGATATAATTATATTACCGATAAGCGTACCACAACCGTACATTTGAGAAACGGCAAAAATGAAGAAGTTACCTGGTATCAGTTTAAAATACCTTTGAAAGACGATTCGGATGACAAAACACACGAGCCCCGTGAAAAATTCGGTTCTATACAAGATTTTCGTACGATTCGTTTTGCCCGAATGTTTATGACCGGTTTCAAAAAACCTACACATTTGCGTTTTGCGACTATGGAGCTAGTACGTGGAGAATGGCGTTCTTATACTCTGAGTCTAAAAAATGACAATGGTGGAAATACCAATCTTCCGGCCGAAGGGGACTTGGAGGTATCGGTTGTAAATATAGAGGAAAATGCCGGTCAAACTCCTGTAAACTATGTCTTGCCTCCGGGCATAACTCGTGTCATCGATCCGGGACAGTCACAAATCACTCAACTCAACGAGCAGGCGATGTCGTTAAAAATTACCAGTCTCCCTTCTAAAGCCGCCCGGGCTGTTTATAAAAATACGGGTATTGATATGCGTAATTATAAGCGTTTGCAGATGTTTACTCATGCCGAAAAACTCATCGATGATAAAACGAGTTTAAAGAACGGCGAGATGTCGGTATTTTTACGCATCGGATCCGATCAACGTAATAATTATTATGAATATGAAATCCCGCTTGATCTTACTCCTGAAGGTTATTATAATACTTATAATGCTCAGGATCAGAATACCGTATGGCCTTCACAAAATATGTTCGACTTCCCTTTGACACTGCTGACCGATCTTAAATTGAAACGGAATGCGGCTAAACGGAAAGGCATGTCGTCGGTTAGTAATTTGAAACCATATTCCGAGTATGATCCCGATAAACCTAAAAATAAGGTTACGATTATGGGAAATCCCAGTTTATCCGATATATCGACTATTTTAATAGGAGTACGCAACAATGCAGCAACCGAAAAGGATATTGTCGTTTGGGTTAATGAGTTGCGTATGTCGGGTTTTAATGAAGATGGAGGTTGGGCTGCTCGTGCGAATATGAATTTGAGTATTTCCGATTTGGCTACCGTAAATGTCGGCGGTCATGTTGAGACAGTGGGTTTCGGTGGTCTCGACCAAAGTTTGAGTGAGCGTCGGTTAGATAATTATTATCAGTATAATGTAGCGACAATGGTTGATGTCGGCCGTTTTTTGCCGGAAAAGGCTAAGATAAAGGCTCCCTTATTCTATTCGGTTTCCGAGGAGCGTACGACGCCGAAATATAATCCTCTCGATCAGGATATTTTGCTGAAAGATGCTTTGGATAATGCTCAATCCAAAAGCGAAAAGGATTCTATTAGTGAATTCTCGACAGATCGATCGAAAGTAGAAAGTTTTAGTATTTCGGGATTTAAAGTAGATATTCAGAGTAAAAATCCTATGCCTTACGATCCGGCTAATTTTTCGCTTAGCTATTCTTCGAATAAGCAGAGCAAAAAAAATCCGACGACATTATTTGAAAATACGTATGATCGCAGAGGTAATTTTAGTTATACCTATACTCCTTATGTAAAACCGTTTACACCGTTTGCTTTTATTAAAAGCAATTCGAAGCATCTAAAGCTTTTTAAAGATTTCGGATTAAATTATTTGCCGACCAATATTTCTTTTACGACTAATATTTCGCGTTATTATTACGAACAACAGCTGCGGAGTATCGATGAAGGTTTCCTGGATATGCCTATATCAGTAAATAAAAATTTCTTGTGGGATCGGCAATTTTCGTTGCAATGGAATCTGACTAAGTCACTTAATTTAAGTTTATCGACCATGACGAATGCCCGTATCGATGAGCCGGCTGGTGTGGTGAATAAAAAACTTTTTCCGGATGAATACCGGGCTTGGAAGGATACGGTTATGCAGAGTATTTTGCATTTAGGTCGTCCCTGGAATTATAACCAGAATTTTACCGCTTCTTTTGATTTACCGTTAAATAAAATTCCGGTTCTCGATTGGATGAACCTCGGTGCGAAATTCAATTCTAATTATACTTGGGACCGGGGTGTATATGTTGATGCCGAGACCGAACTCGGTAATAATATCGCTAATCGCGGGGAGTTGAGTTTCGATGGACGCATGAATCTCGAATCGCTGTATAATAAATCTACATTTCTTAAAAATGTAAATAAAAAGTTTAGTGGGAGCAGACGGCCATCGCCTGCGAAACCCCGGCCAAAATCATTTAACAGGAGAATTACTCTGAAGTCCGATACGACGGTTACACTGCGTCATAACCTCGATAATAAACGATTGAAAGTTTCGGCTAAAACACGGGACGGTAAATTGTATCCAATACGTTATAAGGTGATCGATGCTAATAGTATTATGGTATTGAATAAGGATAGTGCCGGATCTCAGGTTACCGTTTCGGTCATTCCGGGAAAACGTATCGATGAAAGTTTTTGGTATAAGGCTGCCGAATATTCATCCCGGTTTGTGATGATGACCCGTAACGTATCGGTGCGTTATCGTAGGGCCAATGCTATGAATGTACCTTCTTTCAGGCCGAATGTGGGTGATATTTTCGGGCAATCCAATTCTTATAGCGCATTGGCTCCCGGTCTCGATTTCGCATTCGGTATAACCGATGAGAACTATATTCGTAAAATTTCAGAAAAAGGATGGCTCATTCAGAACGATTCGCTGGTAAGTCCCGCTATTATAAATCGTACCGACGAGTTGCAAATCGATGCTACGCTCGAACCGATTAAAGGCTTGAAAATAACATTAAATGCCAACCGTACTTCTAATAAAAATAACCAGATACAGTTTATGTACGACGGTATGCCGGTAATAAGAGGTGGTAACTTTACAATGACGCATGTCGCTATACGTACATCACTTAGAGGAGCAAAGGCGTCTAACGGTTATCAGTCGAAAGCATTCGATCAATTTCTTCGTAATCGTGAAATTATAGCGGCCCGGCTCGAAAATCGCTATGCCGGGTCTCGTTATCCGAAAGCCGGATTTATCGCTGGAGAAACTAATTTGGGAGGCAATGTATATAATCCGGATCAGAACGGCGGAGTAAATAAAAATTCTCCCGACGTGATGATTCCTGCGTTTATAGCTGCATATTCGGGTCGTGATGCCAAAAAGGTAGGTCTTACGGCATTTCCCTCTTTACGCAGTTTACTTCCTAACTGGCGTATTACATACGACGGGCTTGGCAAGATGAAATCTATGAGTAAATATTTCAAGGCTATTACATTGAGCCATGCTTATCGTTGTACTTATACGGTAGGTTCTTATACCTCATATTTGAATTGGGTCGGGCTGAACGAAGAAATGGGTTTTGTAAAAGACGAACTTTCGGGTAATCCCATTCCGTCTTCTCCTTTCGATATCTCGTCTGTGAGTATTGTAGAAAGTTTCGCACCGTTATTGGGCGTTGATGTAACCATGAAGAATAATGTGACGCTTGGTGCCGAATACAAAGATTCGCGTACATTGAGCTTAAATTCTGCCGCCGGCCAGATTGTAGAATCGATGACCCGGGATATATCGATAAGAGCCGGATATAAGATCACGAATTTTAATGCCTTTTTGAAAATGAAAAATGATAAAGACCAGACATTCAGCAACGACCTTACGTTGCGCGGAGAATTTTCATTCCGTAAAAATCAGGCATTGATACGTCGTATCGAGCAGAACTTTACTCAGGCAACCAGCGGTACGCAAAGTTTAGTACTTAAATTTTCAGCCGATTATGCATTGAGTAAGTTGATTACTTTACGGGCTTTTTACGATAAACAGATAAATACACCGTTGGTATCTTCTACTTCTTATCCCACTTCGGATAGTAGTTTCGGAGTTTCTATCCGCATCGATCTGATGCGGTAAAAGGATATTACATTGTTGTTAAAAATGAAAGAAAGGCGACAAAAAATTACCGTTTTCTCTTTATCTTAGCAACTTGAAAATTTTGCTATGCATGAGTAAATTCAATTTTGCGGCGATCGATATCGGATCCAATGCCGTGCGCCTTATGATAAAAGGTATAAATGAGGGAGAAACAATAGATTCTCTCACCAAAGTATTTCTGGTACGTGTACCTTTACGGCTCGGACAAGATACTTTTACTCTCGGACGTATATCGAATGATAAAACGGGAAAATTGTTGAGGCTGGTTAAAGCCTTCAGGCAACTTATGCAAGTATATAATGTTATTTCATACAGGGCATGTGCTACATCTGCGATGCGTGATGCCGCAAATGGGCCGGAGGTAGCGAAATACATTACCGAAAAAACCGGAGTGGAAATCGAGATTGTTACTGGCCTTGAAGAAGCTCGTATCGTGTATGACAGCCATATTGTCGATGTGTTGGATCGTCCCGGCAACTATATTTATGTGGATGTAGGCGGCGGAAGTACCGAAGTAAGCCTGATCAGCGACAGGAGATTGCGGAATTCCCATTCGTATAATATAGGTACGGTACGTATTCTTAATAATAAAGTTGATAAAGAAGAGTTGTTGCGTCTTTATGATGACCTTCGATTACTCGGGCAGATGTATCCCGATATTTCGATTATCGGATCGGGAGGAAATATTAATAAGATATTTAAACTTTCGGGGACGCCTAAGGGGAATTTACTTACTACCGCAGCTTTACGAGAAGTTCTCGACAGGTTGTCGCCTCTTTCGGTAAAAGAACGTATGGAGAAGTTCGATCTTAAACCCGACCGAGCCGATGTTATCGTTCCGGCAGCCGAATTATTCCTGCAAATTGCGAATCATATGAAAACAGGAGGTATTTGGGTACCTACAATTGGTATTGTCGATGGTATTACTTATGCTTTATGCGAGCAGTTTTTATCTGCGAAATTGTAATTTTTAAACAGTATAGGAAAGAATTTTATCGAATAAGTTCGAAATAGGACTTTCTTAACAGATAAGGGAGGTCGTTTTGGGATGCCCGATCGTTTTGATTGTTTAAAAATGTTTAATGGTAATAATTTGCTTCAGTTTTCGACTCTTTATAATTGACTATTAAGAAGCTAATTAAAGAAAAAATTCTTCATTTACCTTGTGTGATGTATTTAGAAGAGATAAAAAATACTATCTTTGCACCCGAATCCTAAAAAATCTATTAAATAACATGGCAAATGTGGTGAAATTAAAAAAAGGGTTGGACATAAATCTGAAAGGTAAGCCCGAATATGTGGTGGAGAAAGTCCCCGCAAGCGAATATTTCGCTCTCATTCCCGACGACTTTCATGGTGTCGTGCCTAAAGTGACCGTTAAGCCCGGGGATCATGTAGAAGCCGGAACACCGCTTATGTATGATAAAAATCGTCCCGAAATTAAATTTGTCTCTCCGGTAAGTGGCGAGGTTATTGCCGTAAATAGAGGGGAAAGACGTAAGGTTCTTGACATAACGGTGAAAGCTGATGGAAAACAGGCGGGTGTCGATTTCGGTAAAACAGATCTTTCTGTAGTTACGCCGGAACAACTTTCCGAACTATTATTGAATGCCGGGTTGTTTCCGTTTATAAAACAACGCCCTTATGATGTTATTGCCGATCCCGGAAAAACTCCTCGCGATATTTTTGTTACGGCTTGGGATTCCGCTCCGTTAGCTCCCGATTTTGCCTTTGTGGTGAAAAATGAGTTGGAGAACTTTCAAAGCGGTCTCGATGCCTTGAGCAAACTTACTGAGGGTAAAGTATATTTGGGAGTAAAAGCTTCGGATCCTGTAGCGGTAAAGGGGGTGGAAATTGTCGCTTTCGATGGCCCGCATCCTGCCGGAAATGTAGGTGTACAAATTCAGCACATTTCGCCGGTGAACAAAGGTGAGGTAGTTTGGACTATGAGTGCTTTCGATGTCCTTTTTATCGGTCGTCTTATAAATACCGGAAAAGTCGATTTCTCTCGTATGATCGCTGTGACCGGTTCTGAAATAACAAAACCTTGTTACGTCGAAACCTGTTTGGGCGCGCGAATCGATTCTATTACTAAGGGAAGGGTAAAAAAGGCCGATTATCATCAGCGCTATATTAGCGGTAATGTACTTACAGGTACAAAAGTTAGTCCCGATGATTATTTGAGGGCTCCGCATAGTCAGATTACGGTTATTCCCGAAGGGGACGACTGTAACGAGTTTTTAGGCTGGGCAACGGTCGGCCTCGGAAAATACAGTGTGAATCACAGTTATCCGACCTGGTTGCTGGGACGTAAAAAGGAATATACGATAGATGCCCGTTTACATGGCGGTGAAAGAGCGATTATTATGTCGGGTGAGTACGACAAGGTATTCCCGATGGATATTTTACCTGAGTTTCTGATAAAATCGACTTTGGCATTTGATGTTGAAAAAATGGAAAATCTGGGAATATATGAAGTCGCACCTGAAGATTTTGCTCTGTGTGAATTTGTGGATACTTCTAAACTTGAAATACAGAAAATCATTCGTAACGGTCTCGATCAACTGATGAACGAAATGAATTAAGATTTTAACCCTAAAAAATTATATACATTGAAAGCGTTAAGAAATTATATCGATAAAATAAAACCCAATTTCGAACCGGGCGGCAGATTCGAGAAGTTTCAATCGGTATTCGAAGGATTCGAAACATTCTTGTTTGTGCCTAATACCACCTCGAAATCGGGTACACATATTCACGATAGCATCGATACGAAACGTACGATGTCGGTCGTGATCGTCGCATTACTCCCGGCCTTATTGTTCGGGATGTATAATGTAGGTTATCAGCATTATTTGGCGATTGGCCAAGACGCTGGTTTTTGGATGACCTTTCTTTTCGGTTTTCTTGCTGTTCTGCCTCAGATTGTCGTATCATATGCGGTCGGTTTAGGAATCGAATTTACTGTCGCTCAGATGCGGGGGCATGAGATACAAGAAGGATTCCTTGTTTCGGGAATTCTTATACCGATGATCGTGCCGGTAGATACTCCTTTGTGGATGATTGCCGTTGCTACTGCTTTTGCTGTAATATTTGCGAAAGAAGTATTCGGTGGAACGGGTATGAATGTATTTAATGTCGCACTGATTACTCGTGCTTTTTTGTTTTTTGCTTATCCTTCAAAAATGTCGGGTGACGGGGTTTTTGTACGTGTTTCAGATACATTCGGATTGGGTGCCGGCAAGGTTGTGGAAGGGTTCTCGGGAGCAACGCCGCTGGGACAAGTTGCGACTACTCCTGCCGGTATGCCTGTGCAACTTACCGACATTCTCGGTCATCCGATTTCTACTCTCGACTCATTTTTAGGATTTATACCGGGGTCTATCGGTGAGACTTCGACTTTGGCAATTCTTATTGGTGCAATTATACTACTTGTAACTCGTATTGCAAGCTGGCGTATCATGTTGTCGGTTTTTGCTGGCGGTTTATTTATGGGATGGATAGCTAATGTTTTCAGTTCACCTATATATCCGGCTTCGCAATTGACTCCATTTGACCAGGTATGTCTGGGTGGGTTTGCATTTGCTGCCGTGTTTATGGCAACCGATCCGGTAACGGGCGCGCGTACGACATTAGGGAAATATATTTATGGTTTTCTTATCGGTGTAGTAGCGATTATTATACGTATATATAACAACGGATATCCCGAAGGCGCTATGCTGGCTGTATTGCTGATGAATGTATTTGCTCCGCTGATCGATTATTTCGTGGTGGAAGCTAATATGAAAAAACGTTTGAAACGAGCTAAGATTAACGCATAAACATTGATGATCATGAACAAACAGAATAATATATATACCATCGTTTATGCTTCGGTAATGGTAATTGTTGTTGCCGCAGTATTAGCTTTTACGGCTTTACAACTGAAGCCCAAACAGCAAAAAAATGTAGAGATCGATAAAATGACTCAGATACTGAGTTCGGTAAAAATTTCTGCCAATGCAGAAAATGCTCAGGAGTTATATAAAAAATATATTGTCGATAGTTATGTTATCGATGAAGCCGGTAATAAACTCGAAGGGAAAGATGCTTTTACTGTTGATGTCGCTGTTCAGAGCAAAATCGCTGACGACAAGCGGGAATTACCCGTATTTGTTTGCCGTCTTGAAGATGGTTCCGAAAAATATATCCTGCCGATGTACGGAGCTGGTTTATGGGGGCCGATTTGGGGATATGTTTCGGTAGATACCGACGGTAATACTATTTATGGAGCCTATTTTGCTCATCAGGGAGAGACTCCCGGATTGGGGGCTGAGATTGAGAAACCGGAATTTTCGGACCAATACGCAGGTAAGCATTTCTTTGTAGACGGTACTTTTAAATCGGTGGCTGTAGAGAAAAAAGGTCAGAAACCGATAGATGGCGCGGAATATGTCGACGCTATTTCGGGAGGTACTATAACGAGTAAAGGTGTACAGACGATGATGCAAAATTGCATTATTCCCTATCAGAATTTTTTAAAGTCATTAAAATAAGCGGAGAAAAAAAATATGTTATCGAAGAAAAATAAACAAATATTACTGGGGCCGCTTTCTAAGAATAACCCGGTGATTGTTCAAATATTGGGAATCTGTTCGGCTTTGGCTGTTACGGCAAAACTGGAACCTGCTTTTGTTATGGCGATTTCGGTTACAGCTGTGTTGGCATTCGCCAATGTGATTATTTCTTTATTGCGCAATACAATACCCAACAGCATACGTATCATAGTACAACTGGTAGTGGTAGCTGCGTTGGTGATTATTGTCGATCAGGTACTCAAAGCATATGCTTATGATGTAAGTAAACAGTTGTCGGTATTTGTCGGACTTATTATTACAAACTGTATTCTCATGGGACGTCTCGAAGCCTTTGCTCTCGGAAATAAGCCCTGGGAGTCGTTTCTCGATGGTGTAGGCAATGGTATCGGTTACGGTCTTATTCTGATTATCGTCGCTTTTTTTCGCGAACTGCTCGGATCGGGAACTTTGTTCGGATATAAAGTGATCCCTAAGGCATTTTATGATTGGGGGTACGAAAATAACGGACTCATGATATTACCTCCTATGGCTCTTATTACAGTTGCTTGTATCATATGGGTACATCGTTCCCGCAATAAAGACTTGCAAGAAAAATAATCACTCACCTAAACAATAGTAGAAAATGGAAAATCTGAATCTGTTTATTAAGTCTATTTTTATAGACAATATGATATTCGCCTACTTTTTAGGTATGTGTTCTTATCTTGCCGTATCTAAAAATGTAAAGACTGCGATGGGACTCGGGATCGCCGTTACGTTTGTTCTTACGATTACTCTTCCGGTTGATTATCTGCTCGAAAATTATATTCTCAAGCCTGGAGCATTGCAATGGCTGGGAGAAGAATATAAAACGGTGGATCTGAGTTTTCTGAGTCTGATTATGTTTATCGCTGTAATTGCATCGATGGTACAATTGGTAGAAATGGTGGTAGAGAAGTATGCGCCGTCGCTGTATGCGTCGCTTGGAATTTTTCTGCCGCTGATTGCCGTTAACTGTGCCATATTGGGTGGTTCTCTGTTTATGCAGCAAAGAGCTTTCCCTACGGTAGGGGCTGCAACGGTTTATGGACTCGGTTCGGGAATCGGTTGGCTTCTTGCTATTTTGGGAATTGCAGCCATACGCGAAAAATTGGCGTATTCAAATGTGCCGGCACCGTTAAAAGGCATCGGTATTACGTTTATAGCAACAGGTCTTATGGGTATTGCCTTTATGAGCTTTTTGGGGATCAAATTATAATCGGAAATTCATAATTAAACAAAAGATACGATGATATTACTTATGGTTGGCAATATGACGATTTTAGTGGCAGTGGTAATTTTTCTTATCCTCATTCTGCTTTTGGTCGGCATTTTGTTATTTGCAAAAAATAAACTTACTCCTTCGGGAGAACTTACAATCGATATTAACGATGGGGAGAAAGAAGTTGTTACCGGTGCCGGAACGACATTACTTTCGGCTTTAGGCAATAATAAAATTTTTCTTCCTTCAGCTTGTGGCGGTCAGGGTAGTTGTGGTATGTGCCGTTGTCAGGTACTTGAAGGCGGTGGCGAAATACTCCCTACTGAAACTGGGTTTTTTACCCGAAAACAAATACACGACCATTATCGTTTGGCTTGCCAGGTAAAAGTAAAAAACGACCTTAAGGTACAGATACCACAAGAGGTACTCGGTATTAAGAAGTGGGAATGTGAAGTGGTTTCTAATCATAATGTAGCTTCTTTTATCAAAGAATTTGTTGTTCGATTACCTGAAGGAGAGGTTCTTAACTTTAAACCCGGAAGCTATATACAGATTGATGTTCCTAAGTATGATATTAAGTTTTCCGATATGGAGGTCGAAGAGAAATTCCGTGATGAATGGGATAAATTCAAACTTTGGGGACTGGTTTGTAAAAATGATGAAGAAACATACCGTGCTTATTCTATGGCTAATTATCCGGCAGAAGGAAATGTCGTTATGTTAAATATCCGTATTGCCACTCCTCCTTTCGACCGTAATACCGGAACATGGGCGGCCGGTATAAAGCCGGGTATTTGTTCTTCGTATATTTTCTCTCGCAAACCGGGTGATAAGGTTACGGTATCGGGTCCTTACGGAGAATTCCATATTCTCGATACCAAACGTGAAATGCTTTATATTGGTGGCGGTGCCGGTATGGCTCCTTTACGGTCTCATTTATTGCATTTATTCCGTACATTAAAAACAACCGATCGAAAGATTTCGTATTGGTATGGCGCCCGTTCGCGTAGGGAGATCTTCTATGAAGAAGACTTCAGGGCAATAGAACGGGAATTCCCTAATTTTTCATTCCATATCGCTTTGTCCGATCCTCAGCCTGAGGATAACTGGACGGGATATACAGGCTTTATTCATCAAGTAATATATGATAATTATCTTAAAGATCATGATGCTCCTGAGGATATCGAATACTACATGTGCGGTCCCGGCCCGATGGCTAATGCCGTGAAAAAAATGTTGTGGGATTTGGGAGTTCCTCGTGAAATGTTGATGTATGATGATTTCGGAGCTTGATTTCCGATCTGTATAAAACGACGCGTTCTGCAAAAATTTTCGCAGAACGCGTCGTTTTATATTTCTCTTGGAATCGGAAGGAATTAAGTTTTTATTTATCGATTTTTTCTTCCCAGTTTTCAAATCCTTTCTCGAGATTATATATTTCATTGAATCCTAATTTTTGTATACGTCCGGCAGCATCGAGACTACGTCGTCCACTGCGGCAATATAGTGCAACAGGTTTCTTTTTATCGAGTTTTTTTATCTGTTCTTCAAAGTCGGGACTTTTTATATCTATATTTTTGGCTCCTTGAATATGTCCTGCACTATATTCTTCGGGAGTACGTACGTCTATCAATTGCACATTTTTCTCTTGTATCAGTTTCTGAAAATCCTTTACAGGAATCGTATTTACATTGGGACCGGCCGTACAGCCGAAAAGGATGTTTAAGATCGATATAAGGTAAAAAATTTTATTTTTCAACATTGGCCGAACTATTATGAGATTTTAAGGGATAACAAATATACCCCTTTTTTGTTGTCTCTTTTTTGTTGGAATGAATAAAAATAATACCTTATTATAATCTTCCATATAATTTTTTCTACCTTCACGAGCGAAGTAAAGATATAAAATAATAAAAATACGCCATTTCAGATGAAATTTTACTTGCACTTTTTATTATTTGGTAACTTTACTTATTTTATTTATTTATAAAATATGAAGTAAAGGTGCTTACCCAGAATTCCAGTAATTATAACGTCTCACCCTGGATTTTACGTTAAAATAATTGAAAATGTTGTTTGTTAACTGAAACTTTCCATGAATACTGGAGTTTACTGTGATAATACCTGTTTTCTCACATTAATCTTATTACATGGAAAACTTCAATCTTCGTGACGAGCTTGTCAAATTGCAAGCTCGTTTATTGGCTTATGCCTTATTCCTTACGCATAATCTCGAAAAAGCAAAAGAGCTCAGACAGGAAACAAACCTGAAAATACTGATGAAAGAGGATTGCTATATAAGAAATGAGAATTTCTCAGGATGGTGCTGTACTGTAATGTTTAATCTTCATAATGACTTGTATGAAAAAGAAAAACGTTTACCCACCGAGCCTTTAGACAAAACGGCCGATATTTCCTTCGATGCCCATATCGGTCATGAGGTAGATATGGAAACGATTAGGAAAGCAATCGGAATGTTGAGTGAAAGTGATCGTGAGATGTTGGGTTTTATGATGATGAAAGTGAAACATAAAGAGGTGGCGCAACTCATGAGTATTCCGGTAGGAACCGTTAAAAGCAGATCGTTTTATGTAAGAACAAAATTGTATTATCTGCGTAAATGGTTCGGTAAATAAAAAATGTCTTATCGTTTTTTCCCCTGCATTTTGAGGCTTTGTATTAAAATGGCGATGAGGAAGAGGTATTATTCTGTAAGAATAGAGATAGATTTAATAAAGTGTTAAAATAGAATAAATATTAAAGTGCAAATTGAAACTTTTTTCTACAAACGGAGTTAAGGGCAAAATATCATAAAAACATGAAAGACTCGGATTTGGAAGGGAAACTGATAAAAATTCAGGAGCGTCTATTCACACATGCTTATTTTTGTACGGGTAACAAACATAAAGCCGAGGATTTGTTGTCGGATGCCAATATTAAGATATGGAAGAATAGAAAGTTGTATCGGGAAGATAAAAACTTTTTCGGTTGGGCTTGCCGTATTATGGATAATAAATTTAAAGATAATCTCAGAAAAGAAAGTAAACAGTTTCTTATATATACCGATGAGTTTCCCGATAGGGAAGACTGTGCCGATAACATACCTTATCCCGATATCGAGGAAGTAAATCGGGTAATAAATAAACTTTCCGAAGGGGAGAAGGTATTGATCGGGTTCATGATGAAACGGGAAAAGATGAAAGTAATTGCAACAAAACTGGGAATCCCGGTAAATACAGCGAAAAGTCGTATTCGTAATTTAAGGAGAAAAATATGTAAAGTTTTCGGGTGGAAGAAATATTGCATTGCAATTGTTTTATGTTGTTCTTGTTTGTGAAATAATCGCTATATTGAGAATAGATATATTATATTCTTTGAATGTAAGTGAATTTTGTTTTTGATCGATATTTATTTCAGTATGGCCGATCCAACGCCTTCTTGGGCGCCCACTTCGTTTCCCTGTTTTATTTTCTTACCGTATCCAATGGTATAGGTGACAGAGAGATTGATGCGTTGGTGAAAATTATGTCCGTAAAGGGTTATCAGTTGATCATAAGAAGGAGACTTCAGTTTATTACTTCCGGCGTTCCAATTGTTACGGAACATATTGGCTAAAGTCAGCTTAACGTTCCAGTTGGAGTTATGCCATCCGGCTACTAATTGATAAAAGTCGGGTACTTTGCGAAAAGTTCCCGAATCATCCGTGGATATAAAACGCTTTTGCATTTCATAATAGGCCTGAAAAAAGAAACTGTTGAGATAATAAGTGGCCGAGGTATCGAAAATAAAGGGATTGTGGGTATATTTATAATAACCGGTGCTATGGTAAAACATTTGCGCGGGTGTGGCAGAGAGTTGAAGATTATCATCAAAAAGTTTACATGTCAGCGATAACCCTACCTGTGTTTGGTAAAAGTTTCCGCTGTTAATATAGGTACGTAACATTTTTCGGTTATTTTCAGTGGGGAAATAGGCTGTCACCCAACGATCGGACATATCGAAATGTTGTGCGTAAAGCAACGTAGAAAGGGCATTCGTTGGCATCCACGTATAACTCAGGTTGAAGGTCATATGCGGCGCGTTTTTTAAGCGGGGATTTCCGCTAAAATACATCAATTCGTTTTCTTGCAGCTTTTTGGGGTTTTTATCACTCGCTCGCGGCGAATTGGTATCATACATAAAATAACAACTCAATGAATTTTTAGAATTAGGCGCGTATCGTGCTTGTAGGTAGGTAAAAGGGAATACCCTGTTTATTCGTACATTATTTATTGCGTTACCCTCCCAAATGCCTCCGCCGTAGATGAAACCGTTAATCTTTTCGTTGGTAAAATTATATCCGATGCATCCTCCGGCATATTCATGGTGGAAATTTTCCGTAGAAGAAGCCTGGCCGGGGTAATGCACTCTGTTGACATTAATGCCGAAACGCACCATTGTAATTACCGAATGATGGTCGGCGAATTGCTTTTGAGCCGTTCCGGTTGTGCTGAAGGCGTAGGCGTTTTCCGACGCCTTATTCAAAATGGGGCTCGAACCGGGGTTAGAGGAGGAGAAGCTACTGTGAAAATTGTTGTGGGTATAATTAAATTCAGGTTCGATATTCAGGGAGTATTTACGGGGGAATACAAAGTAGTAATTCCCTTGCCAGGATCCGAGGTAGCTTCGCGACGAATTATCTTTATTATAAGAATAACCGGTATCGTGGGAGGGAGTATAAGTAAGAGACCCCGAGGCGTTATTGGCGGGTTCTTCGGTGAATTTAAACCCCACGGTGTTTAGAATTTGCATTTTATCGGTGCTGTAAGCCGCTCGGAAGGTTACAGGGTAATAATTTTGTTTATAATGAGCACTCACGAGTTTTTCATCCCGTATGATCGTGAGAGGCACCCCCTCGTTATCTTGAAGTCGAAAGGTGCCTTGGGTAGAATTTCCCTCGTGATGGTTATTCACGTTATTTGCGCTGAAGTAAAGGTCATAGGTCATTTTTTTGTAAGAGAACTTAGAGTACGCAGATACTTGGCTCGATAGCCCTACAAGGAAACTTTCATTTACCGTGGCTTTGGTGTAACCGCCGTATTCGTAAGTTTGTACCACGATATTCACCACGTGCTCTTTATTCATAAATCGCGGATCGGTTGGAAAATCGAGGTATTCGATGCGTTTCACGTCCTCGGTGCGTAAGCCTTCCATTTCCTCTGCCGAGGCGGGAATATAGTTGATAAATAGAGTAACTTCGGCGCCTACAGGCGTCGTTATGGCGTTGTCAACGGGATTTATTTTGAGTTGCGGCATATTTACTTGCCGAAGCAGGTCGACAGCATTCTGAGATGCGCTTTTCTGCTTAGCCGAAGGAATAATCATCGATTTCGTAGGGAAGGTATATTGAGTTTGACCTTGTATAACTACTTCTTTCAAATTGACCGAGCGGATAGAATCAGGAAGTTCTCTTTTTCCTGTTTGTGCCCGAATGCCGGTTGCGGTTCCGATAAGGAGTATAAATAGCATTTTTATCATGGTGTATAATTTAGTAATATAATTATTAAAAGATTAAAAGTATGCGGAAATGACGTCTTTTATAATTTTGACGTAGGATAATTAAAAAGGTCACACGATGATTTAGCGTTTGTTTATAATGTTTGTTTTTTGCGTATTGAGAAAAAATTTTGACAAAAGAAATTAAAAGAGAGCTAAATATCAAAATAATATGATATTTAGCTCTCTTACTAGTGACCCCGGCGGGACTCAAACCCACGACCTTCAGAACCGGAATCTGACGTTCTATTCACTAAACTACGGGGCCATTCGGATGGCAAAAGTAAGAAATATTTGTAGCTTTGCAAATAGTTTTACCTTAAAAAATAATTTTATGGAAGTGCGAATAGAATCGAGTTGGAAACAGCGGTTGCAAAATGAGTTCGATAAAGACTATTTTGTGCGGCTTACAGATTTTGTACGATCCGAGTATGCTAAGACAACGGTATATCCCCCTGGAAGCCAAATGTTCAATGCCTTCGACGCCTGTCCCTTCGACAGGGTAAAAGTCGTAATTTTGGGACAAGATCCCTATCATGAACCTCGCCAAGCGCATGGTCTCTGCTTTTCGGTGAATGATGGAATTCCTTTTCCCCCGTCTTTACAGAATATTTTTAAAGAGATACACGATGATTTGGGAATACCGGTTCCTCGTAGTGGAAATCTTACCCGTTGGGCCGATCAGGGAGTTCTTTTGCTCAATGCGACACTTACAGTGAGAGCGCATCAAGCCGGTTCGCATCAAAATAGAGGCTGGGAACAGTTTACAGACGCTGTAATACACCGTTTGGCTGAGGAAAGGGAAAACCTTGTATTTATTCTATGGGGATCGTATGCACAGCGGAAAGGCGATTTTATCGATCGTAATAAGCATCTTGTATTGCAATCGCCGCATCCTTCGCCATTATCGGCTCATAGAGGTTTTTTTGGTAATAAGCATTTCAGTAAAGCCAATGAGTATTTGATTGCTCATGGAAAAGAGCCTGTACAATGGTAATATTATAATATAAGCAGATGAAAGATTTCGATATTGAAGAGCGGGTGGAGCGCGCGCGTTCGTTGTTTCTTAATGGTTATAATTGTGCTCAGTCGGTGTTTTTAGCATATAATGACTTGTATGGTATAGATCATAAACTGGCAGCTACATTGTCGGCACCTCTTGGAGGAGGCATGGGGCGGCTCAGAGAAGTATGTGGTGCTGTCACTGGGTCGTTTCTTATTGCCGGATTGCAATTTCCCGCAAATGATCCTGCCGATCGTACGGCTAAAATTCGCAATTATACTGTCGTACAAGAGTTGGCCGCACGGTTCAGAGAGATAAATGGCTCTATTGTGTGCCGTGAGTTGTTGGGGATCGGTTGTAAAAAGGATAATCCTGTTCCTTCAGAACGCACAGAGCAATATTATAAAAAACGTCCTTGTGCGGAATATGTTGCGATAGCGGCACGTATTATCGGTGAAAAAATAAAAGAGGATGTAAAAGATTAAAAAATATTCTTATTAATGAAAAAGGCGTGATTTATTAAATCACGCCTTTTTCATTAATATAGTTATGACTCGTATTATTATTGTACGCCTCCGATAATGCCTTTATCAGATTGTTCGATAAAGTCGAGAATATACCGGATCTCGGGAGAATCGGGTATAAGTTGCCTGATATTTCTTAAGGCATTTTCGAGACTCGTACCGCACTGATAGATCTGGCGGTATGCTTTTGCAATGTTATCGAGTACTTCTTCAGAAATGTTTCCGCGTTTTGATAAAATAATCGCGTTTATCCCGTAATAGGTTATAGGATTATGTGCAGCTACGATGTACGGAGGGATATCTTTGCTGGCGCGACATCCGTCACGAACGAGAGTCCAGCCTCCTACATGGCACCCGTGACGCAAAATAACGCCGCTGCCCATAATCGCTTTATCGTCGATTTTACAGTTTCCCGCCGTTTTAGTTCCGTTACCGAGGATGCAATTATTTCCGATAACGGTATCATGAGCGACATGTACTCCTTCGAGTATAAAATTGCCGTTACCTATAACGGTAGAATCCCCTTCATTTGTAGCGCGGTTGATAATCGCTTTTTCACGGATAATGTTGTCGTTACCTATTTTTGCGTATGTTTTGTCTCCCTTAAAGTGAAAATCTTGGGGAGCAGCTCCTACAATAGCAGATTGGTAAACGATATTACCGGTACCCATACGTGTTCCTGAAAGAACACTCGCATATGGCATTATGGTACAGTTGTCTCCGATTTCGACGTCTTCATCGATGTAAGCAAAGGGATGTACGGTAACATTATTCCCCAGTTTGGCTCCCGGATTTACATAGGCTAATGGACTAATCATATTATTTGAAATTAAGGTTTTACAATTATCGTCCGCCGCCTAACGCATGATAGAGATTTACGATCGCCTGCATACGCTGGAAGCTGTCGGATACCTGAGAGAGCTGCGCGCTAAGCAATGATTGCTGTGCGGTAAGTACTTCGAGGTAAGTCGATGAAGACGTTCCTAAAATTAATAATTCTTTTGTATATTCTACCGATTTTTCGAGAGAATTTATCTGCATGCTTCGCTGAACGCTTTTATCTTCTGCCGTCTTGTATTGAGTAAGGGCGTTGCTTACTTCACTGCCGGCGTTCAATATCGATTGCTGGAAGGCGATAAGGGCTTCTTCCTGTTGTGCCTTGGCTACTCTAAGCCGGGCTATATTGGCTCCTCGGTTAAAGAGGGGTTGTGTGAGGGAACCTACAGCCGACAGAATAAGTTTTCCCGGATTAAATACTCCCAGCCCGGTAGCGGTATTGGTCCACATGCCGTTTCCGGATATATTTATCGACGGATAAAAGGCCGATCGGGCTTCGTTAGTATTATAATAACATCCGGCTAAAGTTAACTCAGCGGCTTTTACATCCGGCCGGTTAGCCAATAATTGTACGGGTACCCCAGCATCCATTTCTTCCGGGAAATTCTGTTCGACGATGTTGCCGCGTTTTATTGTCTGTGGTATTTGTCCCAACAAAAGAGATAAGGCGTTTTCGGTTTCCCGTATCTGCATTTTCAAATCGGGAATGGTTGCGGCGATCATATAACTGTTAGCCTCGCTTTGAGAGATAGCCGCTTCGTTTACCATTCCGGCCGGTTTCATGGCTTTCATGGTCTCTACTGTTTCTTTCCATTTTTCTGAAGTTTCTTCTGTAATGGTCAGCTGCTCGTCGAGCATCAGTAAAGTATAATAAGTATTGGCTATCGCCGCGATAAGTTGTGTTTGTACGACTTGGCGGTAAGTTTCGCTTTTCATCAGCGTATTCTGAGCCGCTCTCTTTGAATTTAGCAGTTTCCCGAAAAAGTCGATCTCCCAGCTGGCAACTACCGGCAATTGGTATGTTTTTGTTATCGGGCTTTTATCGAAACTGCTTATAGTCCCTTGTGGAGCGAGGTTAAGCGAAGGAGCATAAGCCAGTCGCGCCGATAATAACATTGCTTCGGCCTCTTTTACTTGTAAAGCGGCTGTTTTAAGATCAGAATTATTTTCGAGGCCTTTATTGATAAGTTCCTGTAAATAAGGATCGGTAAATACCTGATCCCAAGGCAGATTTCCCATATTGGCGGTATCCGATACGAGGGTATCGCTGACCGATTGCGTGTCACGGTACAGCCCCGAGACATTTATATTCTCGGGACGGTTGTACTTTTTGTATATGTGGCAGCTGCTCATCATTACAGCCAGACATAGGGTATATAAAATTTGTTTCTTCATTTTATTTATCTTTAATAATGAATCGGTTTAACCCGATTATTTATCGATATATTGTTCTAAATCGGCTTCAAGCTCTGTATTGTCGAGGTCATCCCATTGTATCGGTTTGAATTTTTCCTGTATGGTTTCGAACACGACGAAGAGTGCCGGTACGATAAAGATCTGGCAGATCATACCGATTAACATACCACCGATGGCTCCTGTTCCCAGCGTACTGTTACCGTTTGCACCGACTCCATGGGCGAACATAAGCGGTAACAACCCTATTACCATTGCTAAGGAGGTCATCAAGATAGGACGCAAACGCGCAGAGGCACCCATGACTGCTGCCGAAACGATGCTCATGCCGGTACGGCGTCGCTCGAGTGCGAATTCCGCAATAAGGATCGCGTTTTTCGCCAAAAGACCGATAAGCATAATCAAGGCAATTTGCATATATATGTTATTCTCTACTCCCATAAATTGCGCGAAGATGAAACTTCCCATCAGTCCGAACGGAATAGACAAAATAACGACTAACGGCAGGATGTAACTTTCATATTGTGCACTTAGTAACAGGTAAACGAATACGAGACAAAGTACGAATATAATGGCCGTAGTACTGCTGCTGGTACTTTGCTCTTCGCGAGTCATACCCGAATATTCGAACCCGTAACCGGTAGGTAATGTTTCTTTGGCTACTTCTTCGATGGCTTGAATGGCTTGTCCCGAACTGTATCCGTCGGCAGGAGTACCGTTTACGCTCATAGAAGTAAACATGTTGAATCGTTTGATATTATCCGGTCCGTAAATTTTCCGTAAGGTAATGAATTGTGTAATAGGAGCCATTTCACTACCGTTACGTACCATGATCTGATTTAAGGTTTCGGGGTTGACCCGGAACTGTGCGTCGGCTTGTATCATAACACGGTATAATTTACCGAAGCGGTTGAAGTTAGAAGCGTACAAACCGCCGTAATATCCTTGTAAAGCTGTGAGTAAAGTACTCGGACTGATGCCTGCCTGTTTACATTTGGCAGCATCGATATCGACCATATATTGCGGATAGTTCGGATTGAACGAAGTCTGTGCCGCGGCGATTTCAGGTCGTTGGTTCAATTTTGCAAGGAAGTTCTGTGCTACGTTATAAAAGTCTTCGAGGTTACCACCGGTTTTATCCTGAAGGTTGAGCTCAAAACCGTTGGTTACGCTGTAACCCGGGATCATAGGAGGAGAAAATACCAAAACGCGGGCGTCTTTTATAAGCATTTTTGCTTGTACGTATAATTTTCCTATGATGTTGTTTACATTTTGGGAATTGTCACGTTCGTCCCAGGGTTGCAGTTTACAGATAAAGGTTCCGTAAGAACTGCCTTGTCCGGCAATAAGGCTGTATCCAGCGATTTCGGTACGGCTTTTTACGGCAGGGTCGGCAGCGATAAGGCTGTCGATGCGAGCCAGGGTCGCCTGCGTTTTTTCAAGTGACGTAGCAGGAGGCATATCCACCACCACAAAGAATGTACCCGTATCTTCATTGGGAACCATACCGGTAGGGGTTATCTTCATTAAGCCGATAAGAGCGATAACACTTATGACAACCAGTACGAATGACGTGATTTTATGTTTAATAAAGAAATCTACGCCTCCCTTATATTTTTTCAGCGTAACGTCATATGCGGCATTAAAAGCGGCATGGAATCGTTTTATATAGCTGAGTTTTCGGGGTTTCCCTTTTTCTTCGTCATGTTTTTCATGGGGTTTCAGGAACAAGGCGCAAAGCGCGGGGCTCAAGGTTAATGCGTTTACGGCCGACAAACCGATGGCTACGGCCATCGTAATCCCGAACTGGCGGTAGAATGTACCCGAGGTTCCGGTCATGAAACTTACAGGAATAAATACGGCCATCATAACGAGTGTGATAGATACGATAGCGCCCGATATTTCGTTCATGGCGTCGATAGATGCTTTTACCGGTGACTTATAGCCTTGGTCGAGCTTGGCATGCACCGCCTCGACGACGACTATCGCATCGTCGACGACTATCGCGATGGCTAATACGATGGCGCAAAGAGTAAGCAGGTTTACACTGAATCCGATAAGATACAGTACGAAAAATGTTCCTATAAGTGCCACCGGTATGGCGATTGCCGGTATAAGCGTAGAACGGAAATCCTGCAGGAAAATAAATACGACGAGGAATACCAGAATAAACGCTTCGATCAGGGTCTTCAATACTTCATGTATAGAAGCAAACAAGAAGTCGTTGGCATTTAATAAAACATCGTATTTAACGCCCGGAGGAAAATCTTTCGAGGCTGTTTCCAATATTTCGCTGATGTTGTTGATGATTTCTGTCGCGTTCGATCCAGCAGTCTGGAAAATCATGGCCGTAACACCGGGATGCCCGTTAGAGCGGGTTCCGAATCCGTAAGTAAGTCCGCCTAATTCGATACGGGCAACGTCTTTCAACCGGAGAACCTCTCCGTTTTCAGTCGCTTTTATAACGATATCTTCAAATTCTTCGGTGGTTTCCAAGCGTCCTTTGTATTTCATGATATACTGGAACGATTGATTACCGCTTTCACCGAACTGTCCGGGAGCAGCCTCTATATTCTGTTCGGCCAAAGCTGCCGTAATATCGGTAGGCATCAGTTTGTATTGGGCCATGATATCCGGTTTCAGCCAGATACGCATAGAATAATCGGCGCCCATTACCATGGCGTCGCCCACACCGGGAACACGTTGAATCTGAGGAATAAGGTTGATCTTTACATAGTTTTGCAGGAAGGTTTCATCGTATTTGTCGTCCGAACTATATACAGTGATACCCATTAACATACTCGTTTGTCTTTTACTGGTGATCACACCGACTTTGGTAACTTCCGAAGGCAACAAGCCTTGTGCTTTCGCCACGCGGTTCTGTACGTTAACGGCAGCCATATCGGGATCGGTTCCCTGTTTAAAGTAAATATCGATCTCAGCATCACCTGTATTTGTGGCGGTAGATGTCATGTACATCATATTCTCTACCCCGTTGATCTGTTCTTCCAAAGGGGCGATCACACTGTTCAGCACCGTCTGGGCGTCGGCACCGGTATAGGTGGTACTCACTTTTACCGTAGGAGGAGCGATGTCAGGGTATTGGGTTACTGGCAACGATACTAATCCCAATATACCGAGAATAACGATAAAAATCGATATTACGGTAGAGAGCACCGGGCGTTTTATAAATCTATCTAATTTCATGCGTGCATATTTTAATTTTTGATACTATGGTTGCAAAGGGAAATGCATTCCGGTAACTTACCGGTCGCTTTGTCCCCGAGTCCGCTTTATTAACGGATGATTGCAGCTTTTATATAATCCTGTTATTTTTTTGCAGCGCCCATAGCAGCAGCCTGCTGAATAGCTCCTTTGAGACGGGCTTCGGCTTCGGCAGGGGTAATGGGTTTAATAGTCATACCGTCTTTAATAGAAGTACCTACACCCTCTACAACTACACGATCGCCGACTTTAAGGCCTGAAGTTACGACGTAATCCTGACCGTTATTAATCGGGAGGATAGAAATTTCGGTAGATTTTACTACAGAACTGTCGTTAACGGTAAAAACAAATTTTTTATCTTGTATTTCGTAAGTCGCTTTTTGAGGAATTACGATAGCCGTATCATTCTTTTCGGGGATCATGACTACTCCCGCACCTCCACTGCGTAAAATGCGTTGTACATTGGGGAATGTCGCACGGATACTGGCGGCGCCCGTAGAAGGATCGATTACCCCGCTCAGAGTTTCGATTTTGCCTTTTTCCGGATAAATTGTGCCGTCGGCAAGTTTCAATTGCACTTCGGGCATTTTGGCTAATACCCCTTGAGTAGCTCCTTCACGTGTAAAGTCGAGAATCTGTTTTTCGTTCATCGAAAAATAAACATACATTTTCGAAATATCAGAAACGGTTGTCATCGGTTGTTGTATCGACGGGCTTACTAAGCTTCCTACACGATAGGGAATATTGCCGATTATTCCGTCGGACGGGCTGACGACAGTAGTGAACGAGAGATTTTTCTTTGCATTTACCAGTTGAGCTTGAGCTTGAGCCAGATTGGCTTTTGCCGTGGCAAGCTGATTCATAGCCGTTTGCAAATCGTATTCGCTGATAATGTTTTTCTTTTGAAGTTCTTTTTTGTTGTCTGCCGTCAGTTGAGCAGTGGAAACTGAAGCATCTGCTACTTTTACCGCAGCTTCAGCAACGTTTACGGCCGCTTCGTATTGTACGGGATCGATAAGGAATAAAGGTTGCCCTTTATGTACGGTCGCCCCTTCATCTACATATAATTTTGTAATAAATCCGGTAACTTGTGGCCTTATTTCCACGTCTTGCATACCTCTGATGGTGGCAGGATATGAACTGTTCAGTTCTGTCGGTGTGTACTGAATAGTAGTTACAGCATATTCAGGAGTGCCGGTGGGTCCCATTTGGCTCTTTTTCCCACATGCGAAGAGAAACACACACAACGCGCATAAAATTACTCGTTGAGATTGAATAACCATAGATTTTTTCATTTTGTTATGTACCTGTTTATGATTTTTCTGAGTTTAATTTACTCTATCTTATTGATATACCTATTGAATTGACTGCAAAAGTATTCTGAATGTAAATATTTGCATTTGATTTTTATCAAAAACTAATACCTCTATTTATAAATATAGTTAAAGTACTCTTGGGTATTTAACGTTGATAATTATAAATTTAACAATTCGATTATATTAACCGGCGGGGTTATGTTTTTTCTTTTCCGATCGTATACGGCTGAGAGTTTCTTGGGTTACACCGATAAAAGATGCGATTTGACCCAAGTTTGCTTTTTGTAATAATTCGGGGAATCTGCCAACTACCCAGTCATATCGTTCTCGGGCAGATTTACATTGTAGATTGATAATACGTTCTTCGAGAAAGCAATTATATTTTAATAAAAGAGCCTGTGAGAAGTCGGCTGCAGCGAGGCTTTTGAATTTTTGGATTTTTGAAAATGGTTTTATCAATATCGAATAGGCTTCGGTTTCGTCGAGAAATTCTACCAGTTCGGGAAATTCTTTTTTGGTTGTGTTCGAACGCATGGAAACGAGCAAGTCGTTTTCGAATGCAAAGGAAAAAGTAATATCTTTTCCGTCTTTAAGGTAAAAGCTTCTGGCTCCTCCTTTTTTTATGTAGTACATTCTATCATCGAGTTCGGCAGGCCCTTCGAGCAGATCACCCTTCTTAAAATAATGAGTTTTTATTTTTTCTTTTAATAACTCGATTTGAGAAGGTAATAAATGCAACTGAGAGTGTAAGAAATCTACAAATTCGTCCATTCACTTATACTTAATATTCTGAACAAATGTAATGAATCCTTGCGACACCGGATGGTTTCAAATGCAATTTTTCTGTTTTTTTGAGAAAAAATCAGACACTTTTTATTTCGAAATGCTTAACGCTATCATGTCGGGAACAGCTATTTTTTTGTCCGGTAGATATCCGAACCAAGTATCTGTATCTTTCCCGGGCAATAAGTATAGTTTCATCGAAGTATGGTAGCTCCCTTTTTTTATGATCCATTTTTGGGGAGCTCGAATTCCTTTGGTTCTGATACCGAATGCGGGTTCTTTTTTTATCGACATTCCGTTCGAAATCCATGCAATGGAGATCTCGTGTAAACGTTGGGGTAGTTTTATTTTGCAAAAATCATACAGCAGCATTCCTCGTTTTTCGGTGCTCAATGGTTTTTCTATTACTTCAGTATCGGTAAGAAAATCGAGAAATTCTTTCAGAAAGCCAGACTCGGATAATATAAGCTGTCTGGTTATTTCTCTCCAAGGAGATCCGTTATAGTAACCGTCGAGTAATCGGGATAACCGTCGAGCCTGTTGTAATTCTTCGGGTGTGATATCGTTTGTTTTAAGAACTTCGTAGGGAGGAAGAGGTGAGTAGTATATTCCCAGTTCGGCAGCTTTTCGTCTCATTTCGGTTCCCGGCAGTAATTTCAATAGTTCGAGTTGAATTTCTCCGGCATTATAATGTGCGAGCGTATGTATATCTTCGAAGATTTGATATATGTGATAAAACGGTAATCCGGCGATAAGGTCAGCATGGGTTTCCATATTGGTTAGGCTGCATAGAAAGCGCAACCCTTCGAGAGATTTTTGTACGTCACCTTTTCTGTGGCATGCATCGAGAACTTCTTGGCGAAGACTTTGTATGCCCGCTTCGAGATGTAACAGATTATCGGGCAAAGTTTCCAATTGTTGTTTTAAACCATCGTTCAACAAACCGGGATGTATTTCGAGATGGAATCTCATTTTTCCTGCAAATTCTGTAAAAAGTGATAATAGAGCTTGTGCCCTGGTTGTGTTGTAATTAAATGTTCTGTCGAGAATTCTGATGTCGCGTATACCGTGGTGGCTGATGTTTTCGATCCGTTCGCGTAATGTGGATATCTCCAGGGTGCGTACCGGTTTTTCGCTGCCGCTTACGCAAAAGGTGCAAGTATTGAAACAGCCTCGGGTGGTTTCCAACTGAACGAAGGGTTTATTCCAGTTGAAAAAAGGACTTTTTTCAGGTACAATCAATTTTTCGAACTCATTTACGCGAGCAATTCCGTTATCGATATATTCTCCGTTATCGTTTATATAACATAAACCTTTTATTGAATTCCAATTCGAGCGGTCGTTCCAGTAATTTAACCAATGGGGGAATTCTTCTTCTCCTTCTCCTCTGAAAACACAATCGACGTAAGGTGAAAAACGCAGGAAGAGACTGTTATCTCCCAAAAATTCTGGTCCACCCAGTATTACAGTGCTTTCCGGAAAAAGAACTTTCAGTCGTGATATGATGTGTAATAACATTTCACGGTTAAATATCCATGCTGTTGACGCAATGATATCGGGACTGCATCGGGAGGCTTCTGCCGTGACGGTTCCGGGGGTATCGTTAATTGTGGCTGATATGATATGCCATTCTATGTCGTTGCGTTTTTTTACTTGCGCATGTAAAGCGGGTAAAGCAAGAGACGCATGGGCATAAGAGCTGTTCAGGTCGATCCATAAAATTTTCATTGTCGAAGTTGTGTCCTTTCGTTTATTTGCAAATATACAAAGCAAAAAGATGTGAATACGTAATTTTTAAGTTTTATGTATCTTATTTCTTCAAAAATCGAAATAGTAACTAAAACCGTTCAAATTTTGTTATATACAAGGACTGTATTAATCTACGTGAATTTATATTTTCTATATTTGTCTGTATATGTGTAGTTTATGTATAAAAATGTGAATGAATTAATTTTTTATTTATTGTAAAGGAGATTTATGAAACGATACATTTTATTGTCTTTTTTGTCGATTTTGGGATTTATTATATCTTTTTCGGGATGCCGAAAAAAAAGCACGGTGGTCGGTTCGACTCCGTATGATGATTATCCTGCTTATAAAGGAGCTGATTTGGGTGTGACGATAATGGAAGATGAAACCCGGTTTGCCCTATGGGCTCCTTCTGCCGATGCGGCTGAGTTGTTGATTTATGATCAGGGGCAAGGCGGAAAACCCGTGCAGGTGCTGGCTATGTCGAGGAAATCGCCCGTAGAACCGTGGAGGGCTTCTCAAAATGGGAAATTGTATGGAAAATTCTATACTTTTCGGATTCATCACGATGGTAAATGGCTACCAGAGACCCCCGGCATATGGGCTAAGGCTGTTGGGGTAAACGGAGATCGGGCGGCTATCGTAGATATGAACAAGACTAATCCTGAAGGTTGGGAAAACGATGTTCGTCCACCGTTGAAAAACTTTAATGATATTATCCTGTACGAAATGCATTATCGTGATTTTTCTGTCGATTCGACATCGGGGATAAACAATCGCGGTAAATTTTTATCGCTTACTGAAACGGGAACGCGTTCGCCGTCGGGGCAGAAAACCGGTATCGATCATTTGAAAGAATTAGGGGTAACGCATGTGCATTTATTGCCTTCCTATGATTTCGGTTCGATCGATGAGACTCGTCTATCGGAGAATAAATATAACTGGGGATACGATCCGAAAAATTATAATGTTCCTGAAGGTTCGTATTCAACTGATCCTTTTACCCCCGAAACCCGTATCAAAGAAATGAAGCAAATGATAAAGGCGCTTCATGATAACGGAATTCGGGTTATTATGGATGTCGTTTATAACCATACATATACAACTGAAAATTCTAACTTCAATCTGACGGCGCCGGGTTATTATTATCGTCATAATGCCGAGGGGGGATATTCCGATGCGTCGGCTTGTGGGAATGAAACGGCTTCGGAACGCGAAATGATGCGACGGTATATCGTAGAATCGGTAAAGTATTGGGTGAACGAATACCATGTCGACGGTTTCCGCTTCGACCTGATGGGTATACACGATATCGAGACGATGAACCAAGTCAGGAAAGAACTGAATAAAATAGATCCTACTATTTTTGTGTACGGGGAAGGATGGGCTGCTGCCGATTCTCCATATCCTGCGGAGAAAAGGGCACTAAAAGCCAATGCTCCGAAGATGCCCGGTATCGCAGTATTTAACGATGATTTGCGTGATGCAGTAAAAGGACATTACAGCGATGGGGCTTCGCAGGGATTTGTATCGGGGGTAAAAGGGCTTGAAGAAAGTGTAAAATTCGGGATCGTGGGAGCTACAAATCATCCGGAGATAAATTACCACAATGTAAATTATTCGGATGCGCCGTATGCTCTTACCCCTGCGCAATCGATCAATTATGTGTCGAGTCATGACGATCTTTGTTTGGTCGATAAATTAAAAGCTTCTAATCCCGAGATGGCCGAACAAGACCTTATCAGACTCGATAAGCTTGCACAGACGATTGTATTTACTTCGCAGGGAGTCCCGTTTATATTTAATGGAGAGGAAATATTCCGGACTAAAAAAGGGGTACATAATTCTTATCAGTCACCCGATTCTGTTAATGCGATCGATTGGGAGAACAAAACCCGTTACCGTGATTTGTTTAATTATTACCAGGGCCTTATCGCATTGCGAAAAAACCATCCCGCTTTTCGAATTCCTACAAGCGAGGGAATACGTTCGCATTTGCATTTTCTCGATACGTCACCCGGTGTCATAGCCTATATGCTGGGAGAACATGCTAACGGAGATTCCTGGCGTGAAATACTGGTTATATTCAATGGCGACAGTATATCTCGTAAAGTGAATATCCCCGAAGGCAATTGGACGGTAGTCGTTAAAGACGGTGTTATAAATGAGGCAGGTATGGGAACCGTAAAGGGAGGAAGTGTAGAAGTTCCGTATTCGAGCGCTCTTATTCTGAAAAGATAGAAATACAACCGGCCGGTTACAAGTTCGGCCGGTTGTATTTCTATCTTTTTTTGAAAGAGTCGTTAAAATATTGACCGATATCTTTTAATATTCGATCATAATCTCTATATTTGTGTAGAATTTGATATAAAATGGCTGACAATCCGAAATTGCTGCTGGGAGCATTAAGCGCTAAGATAAAAGAACTCATAAGGCGGAATAATGTTCTGAAGGAGAAAATGAGAGCGCTGGAGGATCGTATCGCGCAATTGGAGGAGGAAAAAGCCGCTCTTCACAAAGATAAGGAAGAAATAAATATCAAATATCTGAATCTGAAAACGGCAAAAGGCATCGCATTGGGCGCACCCGATGTAAAAGAGGCTCGTAACAGGTTTAACAAAATAGTGCGGGAAATCGATAAATGCATCTCTTTATTAAATGAATAGATGCTATGAACGATAAGTTTACAATTAATTTGAAAATAGCCGGGAGTTCTTATCCGCTGATTATAAATCGGAGTGATGAGGAGCTGATTCGTAAGGCTGCGAAACTGATAGATGTAAAGCTGGCAAATTACTCGGAGCGCTTGGGCGCTGATAAAAAGAAGACCTTACAGGATTTTCTTTGTATGACAGCATTGGAATTGTCGTATGCCTATCTGAAAATAAAAGAATCCCGCGATGTGGATGTGTTGTCCCAAACGATTCGGGAACTGGATGAGGAATTGGAACGCTATTTGAAGGAAGAGTAGATTTTAGAACATAAATATTTTTGAGAAACAGATTCCTGCACTGCAACAAGGGTTATTATAACCTTGTTTGTAGTGCTTTTTTATAATTATTAAATAAGAACAAATGGATTACATACTATTGATCGGAGTTGGGATCGGTTGTTTGTTGCTGGGTGGGGGAATTGTACTCCTTATATATAAAACCCTGCTGAAGGCAAGAGTGAACTCGATTATTGAAGAAGCCGGCAAAGAAGCCGAAGTAATTAAGAAGAATAAAATGCTTGAGGTGAAGGAGAAATTTCTACACCTCAAGGCTGATTTAGAAAAACAGGCTAATGCACGCAATGCTAAATTGCAGTCGGCAGAGGCAAAAGCGAAACAACGTGAGCTGCAGTTAAATCAGCAACAGCAAGAGTTACAGCGTAAAAAAGCGGAAGCCGATGCTGTAAGGGCAAATCTCGATGCTCAGATAGAAGTTGTGGATAAGAAAAAACAGGAACTTGAAAAATTGCATAAAACCGAAGTTGAAAAACTTGAACATCTTTCAGGCCTTTCGGCTGAGGAAGCTAAAGAAAAACTCATCGAATCGTTGAAAGAAGAAGCTAAAACACAAGCTGCTTCATATATAAACGATATTATGGACGATGCCAAGCTTACTGCAAACAAAGAAGCTAAGCGCATTGTGATACAGAGTATTCAACGGGTCGCTACCGAAACAGCGATCGAGAATTCGGTTACAGTGTTCCACATCGATTCGGATGAAATAAAAGGACGTATTATCGGACGTGAAGGCCGTAATATACGTGCTCTCGAAGCCGCTACCGGGGTAGAGATTATTGTAGATGATACACCCGAAGCCATCGTATTATCGGCATTCGATCCGGTACGTCGTGAAATCGCGCGTTTGGCATTACATCAGTTGGTAACCGATGGCCGTATACATCCGGCGCGTATCGAAGAGGTGGTGACTAAGGTGCGTAAACAAATTGAAGAAGAGATTATCGAAACCGGAAAGCGTACGGCGATAGATTTAGGTATTCACGGGTTACATCCCGAACTTATAAGATTAGTGGGTAAAATGAAATACCGTTCTTCTTACGGGCAGAATCTTTTGCAGCACTCTCGGGAAACGGCTAATTTATGCGCTATAATGGCGAGTGAGTTAGGATTGAATCCGAAAAAAGCGAAACGGGCCGGGCTTTTACACGATATAGGAAAAGTCCCCGATGAAGAACCGGAATTGCCACATGCTTTATTGGGTATGAAACTGGCAGAGAAATATAAGGAAAAACCCGATATTTGCAATGCGATCGGAGCTCATCACGATGAAACCGAAATGACCAGCCTGTTGGCGCCTATCGTTCAGGTTTGCGATGCGATTTCAGGAGCTCGTCCGGGTGCCCGCCGCGAAATTGTAGAAGCGTATATCAAACGGTTGAACGATCTCGAGCAGTTGGCCCTTTCTTATCCCGGTGTGCTTAAAACGTATGCTATACAGGCCGGCCGGGAATTGAGAGTGATCGTGGGTGCCGATAAGATCGGTGATGCCGAAACCGAAAATCTTTCGACCGAAATCGCCAAACGTATACAGGATGAGATGACTTATCCTGGACAGGTAAAAATTACGGTGATTCGTGAAACCCGTGCGGTGAGCTTCGCCAAATAAAACGGAGAAGTAGTATCCCTGGGAACAGATTATAAATACATTTCGACCACGAACTCCACCCGATGATTTGTTGTGTGCGGTTCGTGGTTGTCAATTTTAATACGGAGAATCGATTATATGGACAATACGTCTGACAACAATAATAATATCCCGAAGAAAACATGCTGTTGTAAAAAGCAGCCTAATAAATTGCATTGTTACGATTGGTTGGCTGATTTGCCCGAATCGCATAACGATACCGAAATGGTTGAAGTGCAGTTTAAAAATACCCGGAAGGGATATTATAAAAACTCTACCCATATAAAACTGGAGAAAGGTGATATCGTAGCGGTAGAAGGCAATCCCGGTCATGATATCGGTGAGGTTACCCTTACCGGACGGCTGGTGTTATTGCAAATGAAAAAAAACGGGATAAAACCCGATAATCCCGATCTGAAAAGAGTATATCGGAAAGCGAAACCGAACGATCTCGAGAAATACGAAGAAGCCAAAGCGAAAGAACACAGTACGATGTTACGTGCCCGTAAGATCGCCGAAGATCTGAAATTGAATATGAAAATCGGTGATGTCGAGTATCAGGGTGACGGAAATAAAGCTATTTTTTATTATATAGCGGATGACCGCGTCGATTTTCGTCAGTTGATTAAGGTATTGGCCGAAGCATTCAGGGTGCGTATCGAAATGAAACAGATCGGTGCCCGGCAGGAGGCCGGTCGTATCGGAGGTATAGGCCCTTGTGGCCGGCAGTTATGCTGTTCGAGCTGGATGACTAATTTTGTTTCGGTAGCTACGAGTGCGGCACGCTATCAGGATATATCATTGAATCCTCAGAAACTGGCCGGGCAATGCGCTAAATTGAAATGCTGCCTTAACTACGAGGTAGATGCTTATGTCGAAGGACAGAAAAGACTGCCTTCTAAAGAGGTTCCTCTCGAAACCAAAGATAGTACTTATTATCATTTTAAGACAGATATATTTAAACGCCAGATGACCTATTCTACCAGCAAAGAGATTGCTGCCAATTTGGTAACGCTCGATGCCGACAGGGTATTCGACGTAATGGCGATGAATAAAAAGGGAATAAAGCCCGATAGGCTCGAAGAAGAAATCGAGAAAGAACCTGTTCGTAAAGAATTTGAAGACGTCGTAGGGCAGGATAGTCTTACCCGATTCGATAAAGCCAAGAAAAAGTCGAATAATAAGAGAAAGAAAAAACCGCAGGTTACTGGCATTGCGAATAGCAATGGGAAACTGGAAAATGCGGGAGAAAACGGGCAACAATCTAAGCCTCGTAAAGATAATAACGGGCAAAAGCAGAACGGGAACCGACCGGGAAAGTCCGGTAATCGTTCATCTTCGCAAAATAAACCCAATCAGCAAGGGAAAAATGGGAATGAAAAGCAACAGGATAGAACGACACCGGGGAAAAATGCCGAATAAGTACGGAGTCGTAATTTTCATAATGGTTCTTTTACTGGTTTCTTGTACCGAAACCGGGTTGGTTTTTAGTTCCTATAATCATATTCCCGACAGAGGTTGGGACAAACGTAACATTTTACGGTTTACTCCCGAGATTACCGATACGCTGGCAACTTACGATATATCGGTATTGTTGCGTTATAATAATGATTATGCATATAATAATCTTTGGTTGTTTGTGACTTATCCTCAGGATACGATAATGCGTACCGATACGCTCGATTGCCGTTTGGCCGATCGTTTCGGCAAGTGGTACGGCTCGGGGTGGGGGGCGTCGTATCAGCAAGAGGTTCCGTTGCAGTCTGGAGTCAGGTTTCCCGGAAGCGGAAAACAAACGATTATGATACAACAGGGAATGCGGGATGATATTACGTCTCATATTACCGATGTCGGTATAAAAATCGTACGTCGGGAAAAATAATTTTTTTCTCTTCGCTCGTGTCCTCACGAACGGAGCGAAGGATCCCTTGAAAAGCGTACCAAAGGTAACATCGACCGGATAATTAATGTATTTTAAAATATTGACTTCTATTTTCTATTAAAATTGTTTGTTTAGTGCTAAAATTTAACTACTTTCGCACTCGTATTAACAGCTAAATGGCAAATAATTTATGAATAGCGATTGCGATTACCGCATAACAGGGAACTCCCCTTGTTTATTTACTAACGGAAATCTAAAATTATCCGAAAATTTTATGCCTGAAAATTTGGAGATTCGGGAATTATTGTTAACACACACACA
>NZ_JANDHW010000012.1 GCF_024330105.1 Coprobacter tertius | reverse complement strand
AGTCTTGCTCTCGTCCGCCCATGTGTGCAAGAGATAGATAAATACGCTGTTTCATGACATTTAAAATACTATTTATCAGTAAGAATAATCTACAACTCTCTTAAATAAATCCCAGAATATACAAAAACAAGATTTATCCTTTATTTCATACACCGATGACAGTTTTTAACTCGTCAAACGATTTAATTTCATATTTTGCTCTCATTTCGCCCTCGGCCGAAAACTGTTTGTGAATATTACGTCCGTCATCCAACAAACACACTGTACTCCACCCCAAGCGATTCGGACTAATAAAATCTTTCCCTATGTTATCACCTACATAATAATATTCTTTATCTCCATATTTTCGTTGAAAATATAGATATGCCTCTGGAGAGGGCTTAGAATGCCCGAAAGATTCTGAAATAATACAATTTTCCTCACAAATAAATCGATCCAGTCCTAACGCTTTTATTTTATTGGTTTGAGTCGAACTTCTCCCATCGGTTATCATCCCCATTGTAATTCCTGTCCGCAACATGGCTGCCAATAAATTTTCCACCTCTTCCGATAACCGGATATCCGGCTTATGTTCCCGGTATTTTTTTAAATAAAGGTCGATCGGCACGTCCAACCTATACGTTTCATTCAGGCTCGCAAACACATTCAATCCCTGTATGTAAGAAGCCAACATAAAACGATAAATATCGGTCTTATCATATCTGTTTTCTATCCACCGGGCAATCTCCTTAAATGCGGATTTTACAAAATCTATTTCTTTATATAAGGTATCATCCAGATCGAAAACAACAATCTTATTTTTCATAAACGATCACCTCCGAATCATATCGTAACATCAGGGTATTATCCGACCATGTATCCGAATAAGAAATCGCCCGATTCAAAAAATATTCCTGTATAAGGCTTTCTGGGTAGTTTGCTTTCGCATAATACGATAAGGGATATCCGCCTCCGAAACGGGGATTTATTTCTATACCCACCACATCGTTGTCCGACTCCCGATAAAATAACTGAATACATATACATCCGATAACTCCCGGTAAATATTCCATACGTTCTTTTAAAAACCCCACCAAAAAATTTTTACGGGTATAACCTTTATTTATTTCTCCCGCACGAATTTCGATACGTTCTCTGGGAACGATCGATTTCACCCGGTGGTCTTTCCCATAATACATATCTACCGTAAATTCCTTGTATTCTTTTTTGTCGATGTACTCCATAAACATCAATTTCGGATGATTCAGGATATCGGGCGTCAACTCTTCCGGTTTCTCGATCAGATAAAGATCTTTGCTCAACGAGCCATCATAAGGTTTGGCGAAAAGGGGAAATACCGGATTATGCTTATCGATCTCAGCCGGTACGCGAATATCGTGATCTTCAAAAAATTTTACCGTATTCCGTTTATCCCGGCATATACCGATAAAGTTTTTATCAGACACAACGGTACATATACCGTACTCGTCGAACCGTTCCTTATTCTCCGATAAAATCTGCAATTCGGTATCAATTGTAGGAATAATCATCCCTACCGAATTTTTCAGACAGATATCGAGTAACGTATCGATATAATTGCCATCGGTTACCCGGGGCACCGTAAAACATCGATCGGAAACAATCCCTGCAGGCGCCATACGGGGATTCACATCGGTGGTAAATACTTTTGCTTCGGGAAAATTATTTTTTAATGTGTTCTGGAACTGGCGCACCAAACTCACCCGTTTACCGGCAGAAGTAATAATAATATTCTCAAGCATTTTATTTTTTTAAAATCGAATTAAATCGACACAGGAGTAGATATAAACCTCTATGATTCATGATATACCAAAGAATCGAAAACTTCTTGTTTTTATAATCTTTTTTCAGCATCCTCCCGAAGGGATATAATCCTTCCGCCGATAAACTACCGATGATCTCTTTTATCCGGGCGTTGGGCAAATTGCTTTTATACATTCTGATGAAAAGAAAGAATAGATAACTATTCCGGCGGCTGATGCATCTTTCATAACAAGCTACCGACATTTTATTTTTATGTTCTTCAATAAGAGAAGTCAAATAATGTATCGCGTAAATAAAATCATCGATAACTTTCAACAAATGAGTCATATTCTTACTGGTAGTTATCGTTCCGGCATGCCTTACATAACAATATACATCGGCATGAACCGCCGACATTCTTTCCGCCAATAAAAAAGCTTTTGTCGTAAACATACCGTCTTCACAATAACGGCCCTCTTCGAAATATAAATTATGTTTTATAATAAAGTCTTTTGAGATAAGATAGTACCAAGCTCCATTATTATAATTATGGTCGGCAATGTACCGGATACCCGATTGAGCAGCTTCTATCTCCGAAAAGTTACGGCAATATTTTTTATTGGTAAATTCATCTTCCTGGCCCCCGACAATACCATAAGTCAAAATCTCAAAATAATTATCTATCGCTATTTGCAATATACTTTTTAATGTATTTTCGACTATGAAATCATCTGAATCGACAAAACAGAGATACCGTCCCGAAGAATTTCTTATTCCTGTATTTCTCGCAGAAGATAACCCTCCATTTTTCTGAGTAATAACTTTAATTTGAGAATATTCCTTCGAATAATTTTCTGCTATTTTTACCCCGTTATCCGTCGATCCGTCATTAATAACGAGTATTTCATATTTCTCCGGCTCTATATTCTGATGGATTAACGACTCCAAACATTTCCCGATATATTTTTCACCGTTAAATAAAGGAACTATAACGCTCAATAATTTTTCCATAACCGATTAATTTTCTCCATTAAAAAATTCCATTGCGCCGCCGCTTTCCGTATTTATCCCTTCTCTGTTGAATACTTTTTTTATCGTTAGAAATACAATCTTCAAATCGAGCAAAAAAGAACAATGATCGACATACCAGACATCGTATTCGAACTTCTGTTTCCACGAAATCGCATTTCTTCCATTTACTTGTGCCCACCCTGTAATGCCCGGTCTCACTTGATGACGACGAGCTTGTTCACGATTATATAAAGGGAGATATGCGACCAGCAACGGACGAGGGCCGATCAATGCCATATCTCCTTTCAAAACATTAATCAACTGCGGTAACTCATCGACAGATAAAGACCTCACGAGACGGCCCACTTTAGTTATACGCCGCTCATCAGGAAGTAAATTTCCTTGAGCATCCCGCTCATCGGTCATCGTTTTAAATTTAATCACTTTAAATATCTTCCCGTTTTTGCCCGGTCTTTCCTGCAAGAAAAAGGCTCCGGCTCCCTTATTGGCGTAACTTAACCAAAAAGTAATAAGCAACAGTACCGGCCAAAGAACCGCCAGTACACAAAATACGAGTATAAAATCGATACCCCTTTTCAGAAAATTACGATACATGATTTTCTATTTTCCGATATTCTTCTAATATGGCTTTCCACACGATATCGCGATCATAGCGCCCGGCGATCATTTCCCGGGAATTTAGAGACATGCGGAGAAGCTCGTCGGCAGATTCCGCAAAAGATTTCATCGCTTCATATAAGGCATTCGCGTTTTTAGATGGAATAATCACACCGTTTTTCCCATCGATAATAATTTCATTGCTTCCGTTTATATCGGTTACGATCGAAGGGAGCCCCATCGCCCCGGCCTGCATGACTACATTCGGAAAACCTTCCCGATAACTCGGAAAAACAAATGCATCTGAAGCGGCCAGATAGGGTCTGACATCCTCTTTCCATCCGGTAAATACAATTCCGGCATGATGCGAAATCATCTCTTTTATTTCGGGAAGTACAGGATCGAGATGGTCTTCGAAAGGCCCTACCAAAAATAGCCGGATCCGGTTATTTTCTTTATAAAGCCGGTCGAAAGAACCGACCAGTTCATTTATGCCTTTATCCCCGACAATGCGGCCTATAAAACAAAAAGTAAATGTATTTTCTTCTTTCAACATTCCGGCTTTACGGATAACCTCATCAGTACGAGAATAATAATCCATATCTATTCCGTTTATATTACCCTGCGCGATAACATGCAACGGTTTTCTCGTAATCTTATAAGAAAGCAGGTCTCGTTTTACCCCTTCCCCTTCGGGATTTATATGCGTAGCACAATAACAGGTTATCCGGTCCATCAGGATTAAAAGCGGCTTTAACATCCCCCCGGCAGTAGGAAAAACCAATCCGGTAAAAGTATGCATTCGCACCGGTACCCGGGTTATTTTTGCCGCCAACATCGAGAGCAATCCGGCTTTAGGGGTCAGAGAATGTACCATCCAGGGACGTTCTTTACGAAATACAGCTATCAACTTAAATAACGAGATGAAGTCCTTTACCAACGATATACGCCTTTCTATCGGTACAGGAATCACCCGGACTCCTTCCCGCAAGCTTACATCGTCCAAATCTTGCCCCGGAGAAGAAATCGCGATAACTTCATAATAGCGGGACAGCATTTTTAACTGCCCTTTGAGTAAATTCTTCAGAGATACCGGTACAGTCGATATCCGAATGACTTTACGACCCATATTTTTTATCGTTCTATCGTTCAGATAAGAATTCTACGATTCTGCGAGAAGCTTTTCCGTCGCCATACGGATTTACGGCATTACTCATTTTGTCATAAACCCGATCATCGTTCAGCAAAACGTTCACTTCCCGCACGATTTTCCCGTACCCGGTTCCTACCAGTCTCACTGTTCCCGCATCGACAGCTTCCGGCCTTTCGGTAGTATCCCTCATTACCAATACCGGTTTTCCCAAGCCGGGAGCTTCTTCCTGAATACCGCCGCTATCGGTGAGTATCAGATAGCTTTTCTCCATTAAATATACAAAGCTCAAATATTCGAGAGGTTCTATAAAAAACAGATTCGGTGAGTAGTTTTGTCCGAATATCTCATAAATAGGCTTTCGTACATTCGGATTCAGATGCATAGGATAAACAAAATCTACATCGGGATTTTGTTCTACTAAAGTTTTTAAAGCATGACATATATTTTCGAAACCATCCCCGAAATTCTCTCTTCTGTGACCGGTTATCAACACCAATCGTCTATCGCCGGTTAAACGAGCGGTATCGTAACCGGCACTCAATAACCGCCTGTCGAGATCAAAAGTAAGATCACCGTCATTTTTTATTCTCTCTACCACCCTATATAATGCATCGATAACCGTATTACCGGTTACGATAATCTGCTTGTCGGGTATGCCTTCAACAATAAGATTATTTTTACTTAAGGGTGTAGGCGAAAAATGGTACGTGGCGATACGTCCTGTCAACAGCCGGTTCATCTCTTCCGGCCACGGGCTGTATATATTATGAGTACGAAGTCCGGCCTCTACATGCCCTACCGGAATCTGGCGGTAAAAAGCCGCCATTGCCGCCGCTGCGCTGGTTGTCGTGTCGCCATGTACCAAAACGATATCGGGATTTGTTTTTATCAAAACATCCCTCATCCCAAGTAATACCGCTGAAGTTACATCGTACAAGTCTTGCCCCTTTTTCATTATATCGAGATCGTATTCGGGTACAATATCAAATATCCGCAGCACCTGATCGAGCATTTCACGATGCTGGCCGGTAACACAAACAATCGTTTCGAAAATATCGGGTTCTTTCTGAAATTCTTTTACCAAAGGCGCCATCTTAATGGCTTCGGGGCGCGTCCCGAAAACCAACATTATTTTTTTCTTCATTTTTTACTCATCTGATAACTTTTCAACTTTCTTAATCCCAGCACTTTTATCATTCCATTAACCACTGAAGGAGGGATTACTTTCATCACTCGTTTTTTGATTTTCGATAATCTCCGATAATTCTCTGGTGCCCACGAATTGGCAAAATGATGAATACAATAGGTGTTTTCGGTCAGATTCAGTTTTCCGGTTTCCGGCGTAAAAGGGCAAAAATATTCACTGGGATAAAATGTTACCAAACCATCGATATCCTGAAAGTTATTATTTAGTTTTAAACCCTTTCCCTTCATATATCGGGTTATACTCTCGGTATTTGTCGTCATATCCAATGTATTATCGGGAAGAATAAAATGGCGGCCATCATACTCTCTCAGCAATTCTTTCACCCAAAGGCCCCCTTTTTCACTTGCCATTAATCCTGTCGGCACAAAACCGTTACATTCAAATCCCGAAAATGCCTTTAAATGCAAAAAGGGATCTAATCCCTTCAACACCTCGACATCGGTATCCATATATACACCTCCCTCTTTATACAAAGCATATAATCTTACATAATCGGTAACAAAGGCGAACTTTCTGCTATCGTAGGCCTCTTTGACATACGTATTGCTATTCACATCGAAAGTATCTTCGTTCCACAAACGAAATTCGTATTCGGAAAGGTATCTTTTCCATGAATCTATACATTTCAAAGCCAGCGAGGGCATTTGCCCCCTTCCGAACCAACAATAATGAATAATTTTGGGAATCATTGAATATATAAACTTTAAATTTTATTTTTATATCTATCTGATAAGTAGAGGAAAAATGCGGCAGGTACCAGTAATACCGTGATTTTATTTATAGCCGAAAATTTTTTCACGAACGGTTTTTGAGAGCAAAAAGCAAACCTCCAATAATTAATGGCAGCTTTCATTTTTTGTAAAAACGGAATAGACATACCGTATAATTCGGAATAATACAGCATGGAAGTAAAGCTACTGCTCATGCGTAACTTCGTAATTTTTGCCGTGAGCCCATCCGGTAAATACTCACATAAATATATTTTTTCGTAGAAATACCGTAATTTATAAGTTTGTGCGATACGGTTACAAACCAATGCTTCGGGGCAAAAATATTCTCCTTCTATTTCGGGAAAAGGATATTTTCTCAGAATCTCGGTTCTGAAAACTTCCGCCATGTCTCCTTTAATTTTGTATTTCATTCTGAAATCCAAAGAGCTACAATCGAGAATTTTAAAATCTACCTCTCCTCCTATTCTCCGGCCATCAGCATACGACCGTAAGCCGCAGACACCGGCAAACGATGCATCGCCCTTTATATTTTCATAATGATACTGAATACGTTCCATCGCGTTACAAGCCAGCCAGTCATCACTGTCTACAATAAAAAACAATTCTCCGGAGGCCTCTTTTACTCCACGGTTTATCGCCCTGTGTTTTCCGCCGTTCGGCTGTTTTATGTACCTTATCGTCACCTTATTCTCGTTTATAAACGATGCGATCAGCTTCTCGGTATCATCGGTGCTGCCATCATCGACGATAAGCCATTCGAAATCGGTCGAAGTCTGTTTGCACAAACTCTCGTACAATTTACCCAGGGTATACGCCCGATTATATGCCGGGGTAAATACGGTAATCATTTTTATTGAGTATTTATTACGCTTAGAATAAAATTTATAAATAAAACCGTAAAGGATGCTAATATTATTTTTACATATTGACGTTTAAAAAGTCTTTGCGTTAGAAGCGGGTATAATATAATGAAAGGAAAAAATACCCAGCTTAAATATGCGAACCTATCGGTAAAAGGTATTCGAATCACTATTAGCCAAAAACTATTGATTACGAGATACGTATTATAAATGTGACGATAAAAAGGATTATCATAATTTTTTTTATACAGGTAATAATATCCCGATATGATTGGCATCAGAGAATACAATACGAAATCGAACCTAAAACCCGCTTTATCATATAATTCGTTTTCCGTTTGGCTTAAATAAGCAACCCGTTCATCTACATTTTCAAATATTCCCTGTAAACTCTCTATAAACGAGGACAAACCCAAATACGAAAGTGTTAAAATACATAACCATATTATTAAATAAGTATTTGTATTTTTGTAATATCTTGTAAGGTATAAAGAGAGTACAGGAATTACCATCGACTTATGAAACAAAATCGATATGGAAGCAATCAATAAAAACTTATAAAGTTTTTTTTCGTAAACCAATGATAAAAACAATATTGATAATGCAAATCCGGCACGAATTGTATTTACTCCATAATTTATAAATCCCATCGAACCGAATGTAGTAAGCAAAAAAACAAAATTGTAGGAGGGCGGAATATATTTGTGTGAAAACTTATAATACCCATAGATATAAATAAAAGCGATTATAGCAAAATAAAACTGGGAATTATCATATAACGACTTAATAAACAACGCTAAATAATTCCACAATACATCCTTCTCCCAATATTGTATATTATATATCGATATTGCATCGAATAATTGTTCATATCTATATTTATCACCATATAATACGATGGGATAATAAATAATTACACAAAAAATATATATACACAATAATACTGTAAAAATATTTGAAATAGGAGCCATTAATAGCTTACGCTTAGACTTATAATGTAACACATAAATACTGCATAAAATACAGATTATTAACATTATAATGTTATTCAGATTAATATACTCCTGCGGTAACATCTATCTATAAAAAACTTTTCTACGATTACAATACAAAAGATATTAATATCATAACTATCTGGAATCTATTTTTCATCAAGATTCGATTTCAAAAAATTCATTGAAGATTCCTTATTACAGCATTCCGGATCGAGATATTGTGTATCTTCAAATGAATATTCGGTAATATTTTGTACGATATTATTCAATCTGTATCTTTCTTTCAGATCCAGTAATCGTGAGGCTCTGATCACGTCTTTATAATAAGCCAAAAACGGTTTCTTGAATTTTAAAGAGAACAAGACGCCATGAAACGAATCGGTATAAACGAATGAGGCGTTCGCAATAAGATTTACCCATTCTTCGGGTGAAGCCTCATATATAACCTGATCGGCCACGGACTTAATATCCGAAAAACAACCGGGTATTACAATGGCGATTACCTCCATGTCTCCGGTTTTATCTTTTATTTTCCGAATCGACAACTCATGGCCGCCGTCTATTTCACTTCCTAAAATATAGGTTAAGATATAGGGCTTTTCGATTCGGTTTACAAATTCTCTAAAATCATAAAGCTGTGTCGGGTCTTGAACAATTTCGGGAACACTTCCCGTTATATTTTCTACCAAGCGAGCCGTCGTATGATCCCGAACCGAAATGGCCTGAAATTTATCCAGCGAACTTTTTAATTTTCTGCGTCGGAATTTACGTACACTACTGTGTGCCGAACAAGCCGCATAACTGATTCTCTTCCCCTGAAATTCGGGAAACCAGTCTAAAAAATAAACGGTATTGCCATATAAGGGTGTCCATACCTGATCGCTACCTACTATTATAACATCATATCGTCGGGCATACGTTCCGATAGTTTCGGGAGTAACTACCGGACTCAGGTTTAAATAAGTATTTCTAAAATGATCGAACTCTTTCAGTATTGCTTTTTTTCTTTCGGTCTGCAATTCACTTTCCGAATAGCCCCTCGAGAAAAATACAGAAAATAAATCTCTCATTTTATATATAAAATCACTCACCGATGCTGAAGACTTAATCAAAGGCGCTATTTTTTTGAAAGCTGGCACACCCGGCTGAATATAATTAATTACTTCCACCTCATATCCTAACGATTTTACTATGTTTTGCAACGCGTAACACTGCAAAATACCGCCATAATTATTCCCGGATTGAAAAGTGAGAATCCCTATTTTTTTATTCTTCGGCATATTTCAAATTTCATTCTGTTATTTACCCTCCTTATAAATTTGCTCCATCTCACGATTTTCGATTCCCGGGTTAATAACGATACGCTATCTATCAACGAAAAAGAACGGTCTTTATACATTGTAAAAAAATCTTTGCGTTTACATGGCATATCCACATCTTTGGCAATACTCGGATTTATAGCGACCGCCTTCCTGAAATCGGATTCCAGAGAGGTCGTCTCTTCTGAAATTCTCTCATAAGATAAAAAACCTTTTTCGGTATTTACAAGTACCAGAGAAACACCCTTATCGTCGTTTCGATAAGCAGGGTGCACACGGGTGATCCCCCAATAGTCGCCCAAAGTGATATCGCTCCCGCTTTTTAAATCCCGAACCGGACAGGCGTGACAAGAAGGCCTCAGGTATAAATTAGACAAGAATCCTTTCAGGTAAATATTTTTGTTTAACGGCTCAGAGAGAAAAACTGTATTTTGCTCAACGCCCGCAGGCGTTGAGAGGGTGAGAGAAAAACTGAATTTTTTCCAGCCTAGCGACTTGTCTCTGAAGTGAATGCGCGATATATCGCGCATTTGAGCGGGGTTAGGGTGAGTGAAAACTGAATTTTTTCGACCGCCCTTACGGGCGATGATTTCGCGCAAATATTTCTGAAACACTCCCGGGCTGGGAACGCCATGACACACAAAATCGACCGTAAGCAAATTTTCGTATTCTTTTTTCAGGAACAACCGTAAACCCGCGATTTGGCAAGGGGTGCCCGAAAAAAGAACCTTCCTACCCGCTTTTATAAAACTTTCCGCTTCGAGAAATGCCCGGCCGATGCGACTTTGCACATATTTCGATCCCCTAAACTGCGCCAATCCTTCTTTACTCTCACAATAGCTATGCACGACTTCCCAGTTTTCATTAAAGCGGGCGCCGAAGACTACTCCTCCTTCTTCGATCACCTGTTCGGCAAGCAACGTAAAAATACCGCCTGAGGAACTTTCTTTCCGTACCGTCTCATTTTTATTTTCAGAAGCGTATACTTTTACCGGTTGGCGCTTCTCACTCCGATTTATAACCGGGCAAACCTTCTCGCAGAGTCCGCAATCGATACACAGTCTTTCATTTATTCGAGGATAAGAAAATCCCTCCTCATCCAACCGCATCTCGATGCATTCCTTCGGACACCGTTGAACACAGGCCTCACAGCCGCAACAATCCTTTTTTTCAGATAACTTTATCATTTTATAAGGATGCTCAATATTTTTTTTACCGGCTGCTTAATCAGATCCCTTTCATAGTTATTCATACTTATATGCCAGAATAAGACGATATAAATTAAAGAAAACAGAAAAACTGAAAGTATAAATAATCCCAGACTTTTTTGTATCGGAGCATACTGTACCGCACAATAACTTATTACACCTAAAAGCAACGGAACTAACGACATTTTGCCTACTTCCTTCCAAAACCTTAATATATCGATGTGAATCTTCTTATGATAATAAATATTCATCACAATTACCTGGCCCACCAACAATGCCAAAGACGTTCCGACTGCACAACCGATGCCGCCGTAATATTTTGATAAGGGTATCGACAAGGACAAACTCATAACGGCTATAACCAGGTATAATAAAGATCGAAATTTCATTTGATTGCGGGCCTGTAGAATAGTTATTCCCAAATTTTGTATCAACGGAACCGTTAACGGAATAAAGAAAAGCAAAGTAATATAATAAGCGGACTGATAGTCTGCCCCTGCCCAAAATACGATAAACTCCTTCCCAAATACAATAAATCCCGTCAGAATATAAGCCATTACGATATACTGAATACGACCTGTACGAATAAATAAATCGGATATGGATTTTTCACTTTGTCCCTTGGTAACCATGCCGGTTACCTTTGGCAAAAAAACACTCGATATGGCCGTTGAAAAACTCATGTATATCGTTTGCAACTGAATCGCAACCGCATAAATGGCTACCACAGCCGCGCCCTGATACACTCCCAACACGAATTGCCCCGTACTCCAATAAATACGGTCCATAATCGCATTCAGAAAAATCCAAAACGAATAAACGGATATCTCACGAAAAAAATCCCATTTAAATTTTCCCCGATATATTTTTATATGTATCTTATGTTTACAATACCACCAATTTATCAGTAACGTCAAAACATTGAATATCGTAGTCACAACAACCATCCCTATAGCCCTGTACCCTATATAAAGCATGATAACCATGACGACCGGATTCAGTATAATACGGATGATATTGACCGTTTTCTGAAATACGAAATCTTCATAGGCCGTTATAATTGAACCGAATATGCTTAAGGGGAAAGTGACCGCCAAATTAAAACTCATGAGCAACAACATAACCCTCACCTTTGACAAGTCATCCGCTGTCATCGTTTTTCCAAACAGATTTTCAATATTATAATATAGCAGCATCCCACATAGGAAAGCAACTACTCCGATCAGAGTATATAATCTCAAAAACATACCGAACATTTCATATTGTTCCCGCTTTTTCCCTTCGGCCCTGAATTTGGCCGTGTATCTGATAATCGCATTCCCGAAGCCCAAATCGAGTACAGTCAAATAAGCCACGACGGACGCCACAAGCGAATATAATCCATATTCGTTTTGACCCATCATACGCAACATGTATGGGGTATATAACAACCCGATTACGGTGTTTATACCTAAAGAAACATACGATAAAACAGCGCCTGCTTTTAGCTGGTTCAGTATCAAAGAAAAACGTTAAATTGAAATTGAAGAAATCAGAGAAAAAAATTTCTCTTAAAGTGGTTAAGTAGTAAGTACGACAACTATAGGTACGCTTCGCCGTCCTCAGTGTCATATATACCGAAGGAACGATTATGTACAAAAAACTGTTAAGACAATTATACATTAATTTGCACAACTATCACAACAGCCGATCGATCAGTGGAATAAACGTTTTTTAAAAATATTTGTTCGCACGATAGGTACACCTTTATTTTATCCGAACGCAAAAGTAATGCTTGATATCCATTTTTACAAACATTTTAACGTAAAATAAAAATGCCTTTTTAAACCTGCTTTTTGTCGTACATTAAGAAATTTTCGGTATAAAACCATTGTAAAAACACCGTTTTTATTTTACCAACCGGTTATATAACGACACTATAAAAAAACGATACTTATCCCATAATCCCGATGCACTCGTAACCAAAGCTTTACGCTCCCACTTTTTTAAAGGTAATTTTTTTAAGAATTTCTGAGCCTCGCGTACGAATTCTCTATCACCGATCGCTGCGGCATCGGGTAACAATACGGCATATCGGTTACGTAACACCCTTTGTTTTACGTCTTCAGATAACCCGTATTTTTTTATATAATCGAATTGTATTTTCAAAATTCCTCTTCCGTATTCATATCGTTTCTGCAACGATTTGGAATGACTCGCACTCTCTTCGAGGAAACGATAAACCGCTGTTGCCTCATCGAGATAATATATTTTCGAATTATGATAAAGATCGAGCATCCACGGAAAAGTACCGTCACAGTAAACCGTCGTAGGAGGCGGTAAAACCTCCCGCCGGCAAACCCAGGTGCAGGGAGCCAAGAAACCGGCATTCACCAAATGTTCGGTAAAATCGGTCGTTCGCTTTATCATACCGGAATGAAACACCGGATCGGAAAGTTTTTTTTTAGCCTCGTAATAAAATCTCACGTCGGTATATACCAGCGCATAATCGGGATGTGACTCCAGAAAATCGACCTGCTTTTGTAACTTCAGCGGATCTGTCCAATAATCGTCTCCTTCGCATAAAGCGACATATTTGCCGTGAACGGCGGCATTCATTATACGTCCCAGCGAACCGTCTTTTTTGGAATATTGATTCTCGGTCTCCAGTAGAGGAATTATGTTCGGATACCTTTCGGCATATTCTCGGATAATGGCGGCCGTACCATCGGTAGAAGCATCGTCATGTACGATAATTTCAACCGGGAATGTAGTACGCTGCATCACAAAACCGTCGAGACACTGCCGTATATATTTTTCGTGGTTAAAAGCCAGACAACGAATACTGACCAACGGAGCCGTTTCGGAAACCGTTTCCTTCTTATTTTTCATAATCTTCTGTTGTGCCCCATAATTTTTTAAAAGGCTGCTCTTCCATCTCTTTTTTGAAATCGAGCAAATAAGCTTTCCAGTCATACTGCGGACGGTACCCCAATTCCCTCATCGTCTTGCTTATATCCAGAACAAACTGCTGTGAATTTTTCTTTTCGGGACAGTAAACGATCGGCGATTTACGATCGTCCGGAGAAAATACATCCACAATATCGAATATACGTTGCCGCAGAGTAGAGCCTCCGCTTCCGACATTGTAAATACCGCCATCCAGGGAAGACTCTACGCTTTTTTGAACAATTTGCAAAAAATCTTTTACACAAATAGTTTCGAGTAAACGGTCGGGATCTCCCCAAATTTCTATTTTTTCACCTTTCATCGCCCGATCGATAAGGTAGCGGTCGGAAATCAGACATTTTACACCGTCGGTAAAAGTATAAGGATTGGGATGAAACATATATATACGTGACAACCTCAGGATAAAACGTTTAATGCCGTACTTGTGATAATAATGTTCGATAAGATCGACCGCAGCCATCTTGGCAATCACATATACAGCATGGTCTCCCGACATGGGTGCTCTTCTCTCGGCATCGGCTGGTATAGGTTCTTTCGTCCCGAATAAGTAACTGATGTCGAATAACGATTGCGGAAAAACGATTTTTTCGGCCCCGCATTTCCGGGTATATTCCAAAACATTCAACGTCCCTTTTACAATAGAATCGATATAAAGCGCAGGGGAATACCCCTCCATACTTGCCGGCAATGCTCCTGCAAAATGAAGAACGGCATAAATATTTTCGTGCGGTAACTTTTCGAATTGCGCTTCGTCGGCAATATCGACCGAAAAATAAGGGATATCATAATCGGCGAAAAAACCGTTATCGTTACTTCGGTGTCCTACTGCATAAACTCGGTATCCCAAGTTTTTGAAATGTACCGCAATATGAGTACCCAAGGTACCCGTCGCTCCAAATACTACAATATTTTTATTCATCGTTTACCTGTTGATTTAATTATCGATGCCCTTTTTCTCAGGAATCAGAATACGATGGTCCGATTGATATATGATATAACCGGTGCGGTCCTGAGACTTCTTTAATTTTTTAAGAGGAGCCTCCTCTATCTCATATCTATATACCCAGGGTTCTCGACTGTTTTTTTCGATAAAATCCTTAACATAACCGACATCCTCCCCCAAAAAGTAAACACCGGAATAACTGCCGGATTCGATATTCGGTTCGGTAAATTCGTTTAACGCTACCTCTATCATACCTTTTACATAATCATATCCCGTGCTGAGTAGTACCAGATCATAAGAGATAAAATCACCTCCTCCCCGGGCTCCTATTTCAATAAAATATACATTGCCCTTTCTGTCTATTTTAAATTCGGTATGCGAAGCACCGTTCTCTATTCCTATTGCATCCAATATTTTTACGACCGACTCTCTGACTCTCCGCTGAATATTACCAGGGAGATCAGTGGGCTGGTGGTGGGCTGTTTCTACAAAATAAGGTGCTCCGGTCGTTTCTTTATCGGTAATCATCAACACATAATGACGGCCGTGGAATGAAAGAGATTCTACCGATATTTCACGTCCCTCGATACATTCTTCTATTAATATTTCATTATTTGATGACGCCGACAAAGCCCGTTCTATCGCCGTAACAAACGACGGCCCGTCTTCTACTTTCGTCACCCCGTTACTGCACGAACCGTCGGTTGGCTTTACAATAACCGGGAACCGGTCGGGACTCTCCCCTTCTTTGTATAGCCGATATGCAGGTTGTAAAGATGCTTTCGCAAGATTCACTTTTTCACGCATCTTATATTTATTCCTTGCCGTGCAGGCAGTTTCGTACGAAATGCCGTTAAGTCCCAATTTTTCTGAAACATACGCCATAGTAGGTACCGCAATTTCAAGAGCATTAGAGAGAATACCATCGATATGTTCATCCCGACAAACACGAGCAATCGCTTCCTTATCAGTGATGGATATATCATAATAATGATCGGCAAAATCTTTACAATATGCCCCCTCTTTCCAAGCAAAGCAATACGTCTCTACTCCCATTTCCCGAGCTTTCGTATAAAGCTGTAAATGAGGCTTACTGGCTCCTAATATGGCTATTTTTTTCATTTTACCCAATCAAACTAATTCATAACAATCGAGTAACCGGTTGGTTTCATCGACAGAATTGAACATGAGGACATCGATCATAGATAAATAAGGAATAAAATCTGAATTGAACTGAGAATATTCGATTCCTCCGGTTTTCAAAAAACGCAGATCGATGCCGTGTTTTTTAAACTCTTCTCTGTCATACAACTCCATTCCGCCGATAGCGTTAAGATACGTATCCGCTTTAAGTAAATTACAAATATCGATAACTTTATCTTGCCCCCGTAAACCGCAATCTTTCGAAAGTTGCGATGAATATATGAGCTCGGTTTTTATACCGAGGTACGATAATACACATTTGAAACTATTACCGATAAAAAGTGCTAATTGCCGGTCGGGAAAAGAGACGATATCTTCCATCAGTTCCATTACCGGCCCATAATAAGGAGCCTTGCAATAATTCATTTGCAAGGTGCGAAGCAATCTTCTGAAATCGTCTTTTATTTCTATCTCATTGATAAGCTTGTTGGGACTGGCCTGTGACAACATGATCGTAAAGAGACTTTTTTTCCCGGCTACAATCAGGTTGTTGCGGTTGATCCACCCTCCTTTAATGTAATTTACATCATCATAAATCACGTATTTATCAACCGCTTTCATCAGTTGAAAATATCCGATATACGGCATAAAATAGGGTTGCATTATCCCCAAATTCATAACGAACGTTTTTTTATAATATTTATAACACGCTCGATATCGTTCCCGTCTAATTCATGATGCATAGGAAGACAAATTACACTATCGGCGATACAAGATGCTACCGGAAGTTTACCGGAAGATGCAGAAGGCAACCCTCTGTAAGTAGAAAACGTACTGATCAGCGGATAAAAATAACGCCGGCCGAATATATTCTTTTCTTTCATTTTAAAATATAATTCATCTCGACTCATGCCATACTGTCCGGCATCGATAAAAATAGGGAAATAAGAATAATTATGACGTACGCCCGGGATATCGTACATTAAACGCACACCAGGGATATTCTTCAATTCTTCCCGGTAACATTCGGCTACCTTTTTACGGGCATCGATAGCCGCATCGATATATTTAAGTCCCAGCAAACCATATGCCGCACGTACTTCGTCCATTTTACCGTTAATACCGGGAGCTACAATAGAAGTTTCTCCGGAAAAACCGAAATTCTTCAGATAATCGATCCGCCGCTTCATTATTTCATCTTTACAAATAAGAGCACCGCCTTCGATCGTATTATAGGTTTTGGTCGCATGAAAACTGAGCGTAGACAAATCCCCCGCTTTCAGTACCGATTCTCCGTCGACATTTACACCGAACGCATGAGCCGCATCATATATTACCTTTAGGCCGTAATTATCGGCGATCTCCTGTATACGTTTTGTATCACAAGGATTCCCATAAACATGCACCGGCATTATTGCCGTAGTTTGAGGAGTAATCGCCGCCTCGATTTTATCGGGATCGAGATTACAGGTTTCCGGGTCTATATCAACAAATACCGGTTTTATTCCATTCCACCACAGCGAATGCGTAGTCGCTACAAAACTATACGGAGTCGTTATTACTTCACCATTTATACGCAAAGCCTGTAATGCCACCATCAAAGGTAAAGTACCGTTCGTAAAAAGACTGATATACGGTACCTGTAGATACTTGCACAATTCTTTTTCAAGCTCTTGATGATAATATCCGTTATTCGTCAGCCATTTACGCTTCCAAATATCTTCGAGATAAGGTGTAAATTCCTCCAAAGGAGGTAATAACGGGGTTGTTACCGTAATTTGCCGGTCGTTTCCCATGATAAAATTATTTTATTGCCTGCTTTTTTATTAAAAGCTGCGCCCATGTTTATTTATTTTTCTCACTAATCACTTTCAATAAATACTGCCCATACTGATTTTTAAGCATCGGGGCTGCCAATTGCCGCATCTTATCTTCGTCGATCCATCCTTTTCCGTAAGCAATACCTTCGAGACAAGCAATCTTCAGTCCCTGACGTTTTTCAATCACTTCGACAAATATAGAAGCTTCGCTCAGCGAGTCATGCGTCCCGGTATCGAGCCAGGCAAAACCTCGTCCCAATAACTGCACTTTCAACTCCTTATCTTCCAGAAAACGCTGATTTACGGTCGTTATTTCCAGCTCACCTCGAGCAGAAGGTTTAATGCTTTCAGCAATATTCACAACCTTATTAGGATAAAAATACAAGCCGACCACCGCATAATTCGACTTGGGAGTACTCGGTTTTTCCTCGATACTCAATACATTTCCTTCCGCATCGAATTCAGCGACTCCATATCGCTCGGGGTCACTTACCCAATACCCGAATACCGTAGCTTTGGCCTCTTCCTCGGCCGCTCTTACCGACTCACGCAACATGGCGCTAAATCCCCGGCCGTAAAAAATATTATCTCCCAATACCAAGCAAACCGCATCGTTACCGATAAATTCTTTCCCGATAATAAAAGCCTGAGCCAAGCCATCGGGAGTCGGTTGCTCGGCATATTCGAACCGTACGCCATAATCGGAGCCATTACCCAATAAACGTTTAAAGCCCGGTAAGTCCTGTGGTGTAGATATAATTAATATATCACGTATTCCCGCCAGCATCAATACCGAAATCGGATAATATATCATCGGCTTATCATATATGGGCAACAACTGTTTACTTACTCCTTTGGTTATAGGATATAAACGTGTGCCCGAACCGCCGGCCAATACGATACCTTTCATAATTTTCTAATTTAAAACATTAAATATCCCTGTCACCCGAATAAGCCGGAGCCGATAACAGAAATACAAATATAATTAATTTTCGATATAATCCGAGATATCCCTCCCTGCAGTCAGGGACAAACGATATTCTTGTCTTTATCGATACACTCGGGATGAGCATCGATATAACGCATAATATTCCTTACAGCAACTTCGGAACAATTGTCTCTTATCAACGTGTAAAATTTCGCATTATTTTCGAAATCCCCGGGTTTATCTACCGACAATTTGAGATCTTCATGCCCGTCCACACTCTCATCTACCCGTAACCATGCAATCGAAAAACGATCGGGATGATTATAAATGCATCGTGTCCAATGAAAGGTATTATCGAGACAATCGGAAACCTTTTGTATCGTCTCAACTGAAATACATTCGGCCCATAATGGCAATCCCGTTTCGGTAGCCGGCCTGTTTTTTACTTTAAAACCAATGTAATCATAATTTCGCAACGAATCGAACTTTATCAGTTTACGTAACTGTACGCCACTCAGATACGGGCTTGCAGGATTTACCCTTACGACATAAGTACATTTACTTTCACGTATCGCCGCGGCAAGCAAAGAAGCTCCTGTGGGCTCTTCCCCACGGTAAAGCAACAAATTATGCGAACGGGCAAAATCTGCTATCGCATCGTCTGTTTTCTCACAACTCGTCGCAATCATAGTCTTGCCCAAACCGGTATTTTGCAAAGTATGGCAAATTATATCGAGTATACTCTGTTCTTCATAGAACGGAGCCAGCAAATCGACGCCCGACCCGTCTGCCTTATTACTGGCAGGCACTACATAGAGTATTTCTTCCATTTTTCGTTTTGTTCGAAAATTATGTTTTGTATCTGTTTTTACTTAGTTTCTCTGTTTAAAAAAACGATTGATAACTCCTGAAACCCTATCGATATCGCTTTCACTCATTTCCGGAGATATAGGCAGACTGAGTACTTCACGACTCAATTTTTCAGTTATCGGGAATACCAAAGAATTATATTCCCGATAGCAATTCTGTTTGTGCGGAGGCACCGGATAATGTATTTGGGTAGCTATACCTTCATTCTGCAAATACGATTGCAATGCATTCCGGCAAGTCGTTCTTATAACGTACTGGTGCCATACATGTTCTCCTTTACCTCCCGCTTGCGGCAATATCACATCGGGAATATCGATGGCTTCTGAATACATATCAGCCAAACGGTTACGACAGGCATTCATTTCATCGAGATATTTTAGTTTTACCGAAAGAAAAGCTGCCTGTATCTCATCCATACGACTATTCAGACCTTGATATTCATTATAATATTTTTTACCCGACCCATAATTTCCCAAAGATCTTACAATCTCTGCCAGACGATCATCGTCAGTCGTTATGGCGCCGGAATCACCCAATGCCCCTAAATTTTTTGTCGGATAAAAACTGATACCGGCAGCATCTCCCAATGCTCCTGTATGAACCGAATCGCCCAGATCTTCAACTTTACCGAGAGCACCCATCGCCTGAGCATTATCCTCTATAATTTTCAGGTTGTATTTCCGCGCTAACTCAACAAGCCCCGCCCCCCAACAGGATCTACCATACAAATGTACAATCATAATTGCCCGGGTACGCGGGGTAATGAGGGATTCGATATGTGAAAAATCGAGATTGAAAGTATTCTCATCGGGTTCGGCAAAAACAGGTACCAACCGGTTATCGGTAATTGCCAGCACTGATGCGATAAAAGTATTGGCCGGAACGATTATTTCATCCCCTTCGGCCATTATCCCCATTTCGATATAAGCTTTTAAAATCAAACGCAGCGCATCGAGACCATTGCCTACCGTAACCGCATACCGGCAGCCGACATATTCGGCTAATGATTTTTCGAATGCAGCCACCCGGTCTCCCTGCAGGTACCAACCCGAATCGATTACCTCTTCAGCAACCTTTTTAAGTTCCGACGCATACCGGGCGTTTATTTTTTGCAAATTAAAAAATTTCATAGTTTCGGATTTGGAGAGTTACATGTATCGTCTTTACAGGAAAGACCCTTAAAAGAACAAAAATCTCTATAATCACGTATATAATCTTCTTCGTCATAGACATCCGATGCCAATACCAGCGTTACGGCTCCCGAAGAAAAATTACGAAGTTCACGCCAAATACCGGGGACAATCAACAAACCGTAATAGGGCCGGTTCATCGAGATTACTTTTTCTCCCGAACCGTCATCGATCACAACATCGAAACTTCCGCTAACAGCAACGATCAACTGATAAAGACACTTATGCGCATGCCCTCCTCGCTCGGTACCTCCCGGTACATCATACAAATAATATACCCTTCGAATATCGAATGGCACCTCGTTATAATCTTCGACAACGGTCAGATTACCACTCGGTTCATGATGTTGACTAAATTCAATGATCCGGCAATCATCCGTTTTCGATTTATATGCCGTATCAACCGATTCCATCTTTTTTAAAATTTTTATACGATTCAAAATCTTCTATATAATCATTCGGATCATAAAGTTCTGAAGAAAGTACCAAAGCTACTGCATTGGTCGAAAAATTTCCCAAACGGCGCCATATCAGATTAGGAACATATACACCGTAATACGAACGGTTCAGATGAAAAACTTCTTCTTTGTTTCCGTCATTGAGAATAACATCGAAACTGCCCGAAAGCGCTACGATAAATTCATGCTGCGAAATAAAAGCATGTCCGCTACGTTTTTCTCCCCCCGGAACATCATATATCCAGTACGAACGCTTAATTTCGAATGGTATATGCCGGTTCTCTTCTATAATAGATAAATTTCCCCGGCTATCTTCGATTTTCGGCAAATTGATTATTTTCACGGCATCGAGTCCCATGGTTCTACAGGTCGGTCAACGTTTGCTATACATTTGTTCGTAATACTTTTGATAATCTCCGCTGGCTACTTCATTTACCCAATCCTGATTCTCAAGATACCAGCGAATCGTTTTTTCAATCCCTTCGGAAAATGGCGTTTCGGGATACCAACCGAGTTCACGGGCAATCTTAGAAGGATCGATGGCATACCTCATATCGTGTCCTAAGCGGTCTCCTACATAAGAAATAAGATCATAATTTATTGTATTTATATCGGTTTTAAGCACCTTTCGATATTCGGGACACTCTTTCATAAGACGAACAATCGTATCTATTGTAAGCTTCACGATATTTATATTCTGTTCTTCATTAAATCCTCCGATATTATATACCTCACCTATTCTTCCTTTATTCAATACCAAATCTATCGCTTTGGCATGATCTTCTACATATAACCAGTCGCGTACATTATCGCCTTTCCCATAGACGGGTAGCTTGCGGCCTTCCAGTATATTCTTTATTATCAGCGGTATAAGTTTCTCGGGGAAATGATATGGACCGTAATTATTTGAGCAACGGGTAATATTTACCGGCATCCTGAATGTTTCGTGATAAGCTCGTACAAACAAATCGGCGCTCGTTTTAGATGCCGAATAAGGAGATCGGGGATCGAGAGGGGTTTCCTCGGTAAAATAACGCATCCCGTAGGTTTGTATATTTTTTCTCCCTTTCACTATATTTTTTACCCGTTCGTCGGTAATGGTCAACGGTTGCGGCTGATCAAAATCTTTATTCAACGAACCATATACTTCATCGGTAGAAACCTGCAGAAATTTTTTACCGTCGCGATAGGTAGGATATCCATTTGCATCTTTCCCCGTCATCCAAGCTTTACGTGCACAATCGAGCATATTTTGCGTACCCAGAATATTGGTCTGCAAAAACAATTGCGGATCGGTTATACTGCGATCTACGTGCGATTCGGCCGCAAAATTTACTACAAAATCGATATCGGTGTCCGAAAAAAGTTGTGCGACCAATTCGGCATTTGCAATATCTCCCTTCACAAATTTTACCCGGGGGTCTTCCAGTTCTTTTTTGATCGTACCCAAATTCCCGGCATAAGTAAGTTTATCTAATACAATTACCCTCAGATCTTTGTCATATTTTTTCAGAATATATTTCAGGAAATTAGCTCCAATAAAACCGGCAGCACCGGTAACCAGATATGTTTTCATATAAGTGCGTTCCTTTAATTTTGCGCAATTTACAAACATTTTTTCAAACCCACTTGTTTTACGGCCTAAAATATACCCCTGCATAATGGCGGTTTTTTCGCCGATTAATTTCGTATATTTGCAGCCGAATGAAAAATAAACTTTATGATATCTGTCGACGGACTCACTGTTGAATTCGGAGGAACAACCCTCTTTCAAGACATTTCTTTTGTTATCAATGAAAAAGACCGGATCGCTCTCATGGGAAAGAACGGAGCCGGGAAGTCGACTCTTCTTAAAATATTGGCCGGCGTACGCTCGGCTACCCGAGGAACAATTTCTATACCTAAAGATCAGGTCGTAGCTTATCTGCCCCAGCATTTAATGACCGATAATACCCGTACGGTTTTCGAAGAAACAGCCCAAGCCTTTGCACACCTTTTCGAAATGGAAAAGAAAATCGACCGATTAAATGAAGAATTGGCCTCCCGCACCGATTATGAATCGGAGGGGTATTATGCTTTGATCGAAGAAGTTTCGGCATTGAGTGAAAAATTTTATGCCATCGATGCAACCAATTACCAAGAAGATGTAGAAAAAATACTGATCGGACTCGGTTTCAGTCGAAACGATTTCAACCGGCCGACCTCTGATTTCAGCGGAGGCTGGCGGATGCGTATCGAACTGGCCAAACTTTTGTTACAGAAACCCGATGTATTATTACTCGACGAGCCGACCAACCACCTCGATATAGAATCGATTCAATGGCTCGAAGATTTTCTGATAAATAGCGCTAAAGCGGTTATTGTTATTTCTCATGACAGAGCCTTCGTTGACAATATAACCACACGTACTATCGAAGTAACGATGGGCCGTATTTACGATTATAAAGTAAACTATTCGAAATATCTCGAATTGAGAAAAGAACGACGGGAACAACAACAAAAGGCATACGAAGACCAGCAAAAAATGATTGCTGACAACAAGGAGTTCATCGAAAGATTTAAAGGCACTTACTCTAAAACTCTTCAAGTACAATCGCGGGTAAAAATGCTCGAAAAACTCGAAATTATCGAAGTCGACGAAGAAGATAATTCAGCGTTAAGACTTCGTTTCCCACCTTCTCCCCGTTCGGGTAATTATCCGGTAATAGCAGATAGAGTATCTAAAAAATACGATGACAAACAGGTATTCTCCAATGCGACTTTTACGATCGAAAGAGGTGATAAAGTAGCATTTGTTGGGAAAAACGGGGAAGGAAAATCGACTTTGGTCAAATGTATTATGAACGAAATCGGATACGATGGCGATCTTACCCTGGGACATAATGTACAAATCGGATACTTTGCTCAAAACCAAGCCTCGCTTCTCGATGAAAATCTTACGGTATTTCAAACTATAGACGACGTAGCCAAAGGAGATATACGGACTAAAATAAGAGATATATTAGGGGCATTCATGTTTGGAGGCGAAAATTCGACAAAAAAAGTAAAAGTTCTTTCGGGTGGCGAACGCACCCGTCTTGCAATGATTAAATTATTGCTCGAACCGGTAAACCTGCTTATTCTCGACGAGCCGACCAATCATCTCGATTTAAAAACCAAAGACATCTTGAAAACCGCCTTACAGGAATTCGACGGTACTTTGATCGTGGTTTCCCACGACCGGGATTTCCTCGACGGACTGGTCAGCAAAGTTTATGAATTCGGGAACGGACACGTAAAAGAACACTTATGTGGTATTTACGAATTTCTTGAAAAGAAAAAACTCGACAATTTGAGGGAACTCGAACGAAAAAAATAATTCCAGAAAGAATATTCCGGATATTGAAGCAAATTACAATGGAACAGATCGAAATAATATTGCCCCGTTTTGAAAGAGGGTGTCACCTGATAACAAACCTTATCGAACAATATTTACCCGCTTTACCCCAAACCGGATTACTAAATCTATTTATACAACATACATCCTGCGGTATTACAATTAACGAGAATGCCGATCCTACCGTACGTCACGACTTGGAACAGGCATTAAATCGTATTATTCCCGAAGATACGACATATTATACGCATACTCTCGAAGGAAAAGACGATATGCCGGCTCATATAAAAAATTCACTTATTGGTTGCTCTCTGACAATACCGATAAGACATGGGCGACTCGCTTTGGGAACCTGGCAAGGAATTTATCTCTGTGAATTCCGCAATGCGGGTGGTCACCGTCATATTATCGCTACAATTTATATCTGAAACTTCAATTTATAACACGATGAAAACAGTATATACTATCTTTTTTTCTCCTACACATACCTCCCAAATTATAGCCGACGTTATTGCCGAATCGCTGGAAGCAGAAAACGAAATACAAATAGATCTTACCCATGGGATTCCCGAGAATAAAGAAAAAATTAACGGAGGTTGGGCTGTTATCGCTTTTCCGGTATATGGCGGACGAATTGCCGAAACCGCTGTCGAACGTTTTAAACAAATACGAGCCAATGGTACTAAAGCGATTATATGCGTAGTTTACGGTAATCGGGACTACGACGATGCCCTTGTAGAATTACAGGATTTGGCGACTGCACAAGGATTTATTCCTGTTACGGCAGGAGCATTCATCGGAGAACATTCCTATAGCCGCCCCGGACGTGGCATTGCCGAAAACCGGCCTGATAAAAACGATATCGATATTGCATTTTCATTTGGAGAAAAATCAGCTAAAAAAATGACGGAATTACAGGATATACCTCCAGTATTACTAATAAAAGGACAAAGACCTTATAAAGAAAAAGGTCCTAAAACACCTCAAGCGCCCATTACTAATGAAGCATTATGTACTCAATGCGGACATTGCATCGACTTATGCCCAACCTATGCCATTTCTTTAGGAGATGCATTGGTCACTGACGCTAACACCTGTATAAAATGTTGTGCTTGTGTAAAAGAATGTCCTAATGAAGCAAGAATATTCGAAACGCCTTATACCGATTTACTGCATAGCAAATGCAATGAAAGACGTGAACCGGAATTATTTTATGCACAATAATAAAAACTTGTTTCTTTTAATAATAAATCTATTCCCTAATAGAAATATTTATTAAATCTCATGCTGATTTTTGTCAAATTATCATGAATTTTCATTCCTATAAATTCTACATAATTCCCCCAATATACTCCCCTTAATATACCCATTCCAATAATTTAGGTAAAATATAAAAAAAGCCGGAAGAGATCCGGCTTTTGTTTTTTGAAAAGAAATCGCTCACGCGAGCCCTTTCCCACTAAGAGTATTTATTGTTTGAGATCGTGTCTCCCTGAGGGGTTAATATATATATCTATTATACAATAAATATTTTAAATCAAATAATATCGCCATTAATTTAACAATTATATATATAATTATATATTAACAAAACAAATATACGACATTAAAAAATTATATACAACAATTCAATATATTTCTATTAAAATTTATGATTCTATCCTAAGAAAATCTATTTATAAACCGGTTTAGCCAATAAGTTAAATAATATTTATAAATTTAAGCATTTATAAAATAGAAAAATATAGTGGTATAAATGGTACTCGTCATATTATCTGTTGAATGAACAATACCTATAATTTCTTCGTTTAAACAAAATAATATGACCCTATTATTACTTAACCGGGATAAAAAAAAATACAATTATGAACCTTCTTTGGTATATTCTTATTGGTATTGTTGCCGGCTTCATTGCCGGACAGGTTATGCGTGGCGGAGGATTCGGCCTAATACTCAATCTTGTTATCGGTATTGTAGGAGGTATTATCGGCGGGTGGATTTTCGGATTGTTCGGTATTGCAACGTCAAGTATTATCGGAAATCTAATAACTGCGACAGTTGGGGCTATTTTATTACTTTGGATATTCTCCTTCGCAAATAAACGTAAATCGTCGTAAAAACAAAAAAAATAAAACACATAACATCCACATTCTGCAAATTATATATATAACGATAGTAAACCATTATCAAGGCTTTCTCTATCGTTTTCTCATTTAATAAAACGACTGTCGTTAAAAAATAAAATAGAAAAAAGCAGCTTTATCGTAACAATAACTTACATTTGTAGAATAATCATGTTACATATTAAATGGAAAAACACATGAAAAAGTTGTCTTTAACTCTTTGTATTTTATTTTGTTGTGGAATCTTGTTTGCTCAAGAAATGACGGTTGCGACCTATAACCTCAGAAATGCCAATCGTGGCGATTCGATCGCCGGAAACGGTTGGGGGCAACGCTATCCTGTAATCGCACGGTTGATTCAATTTCAGGGATTCGATATTTTCGGGACTCAAGAAGGGAAATACCATCAGTTGCAGGATTTGAAAAACGCATTGCCCGGCTATGACTATATCGGTATAGGACGCGACGATGGGAAAAAAGCAGGGGAACATTCCGCTATATTTTACCGAACAGATCGTTTCGAAGTTCTCGATCATGGAGACTTCTGGCTTTCGACACAAACCGACAAACCGAACAAAGGCTGGGATGCTGTTTTACCCCGTATTTGTTCCTGGGGAGAATTTAAAGATAAAAAATCCGGCTTTCGGTTCTTGTTTTTCAACTTGCACATGGATCATGTAGGAGTTATCGCCAGAAGTGAAAGTGCAAAACTCATTCTTCAAAAGATCAGAGAGCACAAACCCAAACTTCCGGCAATTCTTACCGGCGATTTTAATGTCGACCAAAATAGCGACAGTTATAAAGTATTGAACGACTCGGGGATTATGAAAGATTCATACGAAAAAGCCGACTTTATTTATGCGACAAATGGGACTTTCAACGATTTCAAAACCGATGCAAAAACCGATGAACGAATCGACCACATATTTCTGACTCCCGAATTCGAAGTAAAAAAATATGGCATTCTTACCGATACTTACCGTTCACCGTCAAATGAGCCACAAAAAAAGATGAAATCAGGAAATTTTCCTAAAGAAGTTTCTTTAGAATCGTATGTGGCCCGTACCCCATCGGACCACTTCCCGGTAATGGTCATCGTAAATTACGATAAAAAATAAGCATCACACAAAACATAAATTCCTGATTCTTATATCAAAAAATATCAGAATCAGGAATTTATAATTTCATATAATCAAGGATTATACAAGTCGGGATTACTAAAATTAAGGATTTCCATTACCGCCTTGTGAGCCTCACCGGCAGGACTATCGGGATTTATCTCTACCGCAGAAAGATAATAATGAATAGCATTTTTCCAATCAGCCTGTTTTCTGCAAATATTTCCCAAAAGATAATAGGCTTCATCATCCTCTACATTCTCCTTCAAATAGGCAGTTAACTGATCTTTAGCTTTTCCCAGCTTTCCTGAAACGACTAGTTCTTTAATTTCTTTTCTCAATCGATCGACCATAACTACGATTTTCTACAAATGTACATTTTTATAACAAGTATTGTGCAATATTATCATTTTAAAGAGATAAAATAATTACTTATTTTTGCTACAGTAAAATTCAACTCTAAATAATTTATCATATTATGAAAGTTAAAGCCATCTTTTTCGATATAGACGGAACTCTGGTAAGTTTCGACACCCACAAGATACAGCCATCAACTATTCAGGCAATAAAAGAAGTCAGAAAAAAAGGAATAAAAACATTTATAGCTACTGGTCGTCCGCTGAACTTGATCGGAGAATTACCCGGATTGGAATTTGACGGCTATATTACGTTAAATGGCGCCTATTGCGAAACTGATAAACAAACAGAAATATATAAAAATCCGATTCCTAAAAATGATTTGAATAAAGCTATCGAATATCTCGAAACAGACAATAACCCGTTTGCTTGCGCATTTATGACAAAAAATGAAATCGTTGTTAACCGTATCGACGAGAAAGTACGTACGTTATCAGAAATGGTAAATACCCCTTTACCCATCCTTACGCCTCTTGAAATGATAAAACATAAAGAAGTACTGCAAATAAATATCTTTGTAAACGAAGAAAAAGAAAAATATCTAATGGAAACTGTTTTTACCCATTGTGTAGCCAGCCGCTGGAACCCTCTCTTTGCCGACGTGAACTCACGTGAAAATAGCAAACAGACAGGCATCGACAAAATCTTGACATATTACGGACTCGAACTTTCCGAGACCATGGCTTTCGGAGACGGAGGCAACGATATTCCTATGCTGAAACATGTTGCAACAGGAATAGCCATGGGTAATGCCGGAGAAAAAGTAAAAGAAGCTGCCGATTACATTACTACTACAGTCGACGATAATGGTATTTATAATGCTTTAAAGTATTTTTCAATTATCTGAATTATATAAAATGCAGACGAGGATTATTCTAAGTATCCCCGTCTGCTTTTCATTTCAGTTCCGAATTAAAAAACGGCTCTGTCTATTTTTATCCCACCCGCCCAGCCTTCTTTACCTAAAACAAAAAACCTATTAAAAACCGATACTATTATCTTATTTAGCATCTACTACTCGAGCAATAGTCTGCACATGTTTTTAATGCATCAATCCTTTATATTTTTTCATCCAATTTATTTTCCTCCCTGAAACCAATCACCCTGTTTTTCAGTCTTTTATCATTCTTACATAAATTAATCGTCAAACAAACAGATAAATAATGTAAATTTCCATAACTGTACCATCGCCTTTGTCGTACCCAACTTACATATCTTTTATATCTGAAACCATCGCAAAGAATACGCACTTTTCGGAAAAGAGCATCGATTTTTTCAACATCAGGAAGAATACATTTATCTTCTCCTCTTATTACGTCGGGAGAACATATATTTAATTCATACTCCAAATACCCACTTTTCCGGTTATAAGTAATTTTTTTTAATACAATACTTGGTCCGGTATATTTATCGGGCAAACCGGTATCGAAAACAGGAATTGCCAAATTTTCCTGTAATATTCTTACTATTTTCTGAATGATAATTTTCATGAATCAATATATCTCAATTTTTTTTTTAAAACATCTCCAAACATTCTCGTTCGAAAATCATATCGACAAAAATACAGAACCGAAAAAAGCATTTTATGCGATAATTATATTATAGTAAAATATCTATTTTTTTTAATTCTCTTTGATTTCTGAGATTTTACACGTTCCTTTGTACTTGTTAAAAACAGGAAAGTAACGTGTTACAACGACTTAAAAAATGGATGCTTCCCCTCGCGATGATTACGGGAGCAATATTTTACCGGTATGTCGAGCTTCTTTCGCCCCTCACACCTTACCTTATATTCTCGATGCTACTGATAACTTACTGTAAGTTATCGCTGCGCAACATGAACATATCGCCATTACATGCGTGGCTATTAGGTATACAAATATTCGGAAGCCTGATTGTATACGGAATACTGTATTTCCTCGACCCTCTTGTCGCACAGGGAACATTTATCTGCATAATCTGCCCTACCGCAACAGCAGCAGCAGTGATAACCGGTATGCTGGGAGGAGATATCGCTTGCCTGGCCACATACAGTTTATTAAGCAATATGGCTGTAGCTATAACCTCTCCGGTCATTTTCTCTTTTTTGGGAACACATGGCAGTTTACCTTTTCTCGATTCATTTTGGATCATACTGAAACAGATGGTACCCCTACTCATCCTTCCCTTTGTATGCGCAATCGCTTTACAAAGATTTTTCCCGAAAATACATTCTCTATTACAAAACCGGCAAAGCATCTCTTTTTATATGTGGGCAGTAGCGCTTACAATAGTTATGGGTCGTACCGTATCTTTTATCGTGAAACAAGGTAGCGGAGATTATAAAGAAGAATTGCTCATCGCTTTATTCGCTCTCATCGTATGCGTATTACAATTTATTATCGGGAAATATATCGGGAGTAAATATTACAATACCATTGCCGGAGGACAAGGGTTGGGGCAAAAAAATACCGTATTGGCGATTTGGATGGCACTTACTTACCTGAATCCCCTCGCTTCGATAGGCCCTGCATCTTATGTTGTTTGGCAAAATTCTATAAATTCGGCTCAACTTTGGTTTAAAGAAAAACGAGACAGAAAAACAAAAGCATAAGTTTCATCGATATGAAAATTTTACTCGACGTACATACACATACCTTAGCAAGCGGACATGCATTCAGCACCTTGCAAGAAATGGTCTGTGCAGCTGCAGAGAAACAATTAAAAATACTCGGTATTACCGAGCATTCACCGGGAATACCGGGAAGTTGTGATCCGATATATTTCAGAAATCTCCATATAGTACCGCGTCAAATGTACGGTGTATCCCTACTTTTAGGAGCAGAACTTAATATCACCGATACAAAAGGGAATATCGATATGGATGAAACTTACCTTTCGATGCTCGATATCAGAATAGCCGGTATTCATTCATTATGTTTTACCCCCGGTACTATCGACGAAAATACTTCAGGAATGATTACCGCTATTAGTAATCCATATATCGACATCATCAGTCACCCTGGTGACGGAGCTGCCCCTCTCCTTTTCGAACCGATCGTACAAGCAGCTAAAAAATACGACACCCTGCTCGAAATAAACAACAGCTCGCTCGATCCTCGACGAAAAAAGAAAATGCACGCAACAATAATTTAACTATACTCGAATTATGTAAAAAATATGAAGTACCCGTAATTTTAGGCAGTGACGCACATATATCTTTCGATATTGCCCGATACGATAATATCTACGAGCTACTTTCCATCACTCGATTTCCTGAAAAACTAATTATAAACGATAAACCCGAATATTTTCTTTCAAGATTAAAAAAGGAACTAAATAACATTACGATAAAAGGCCGATAAATCTTGACAATTTACCGGCCTTTTATCGTAAAATCAAAAAATACGGTTAGTCGACATATTTACCCAGATATATAATCGTAGGGAAATGGTCACTGTAACCATTGAGGTAAACACCCCCAGCATGAGTACGCAAAGGATAACCTTTATATTTCCCTTCCTGTTGCTTCAGAAAATCACGATTAAAAACCTCAGCCTTCAAGAATTTCAGCGTAGAACGATCTTTACCGATTAAATTAGCCGATATAATAATTTGGTCGAAAAGGTTCCATCGCCCCTGATAAGCTAAAGATCCGATTCCCCGGTCGAATATCGGCCACATCGTATTAAAATACCCTCCCGGTTTCACATCTTCTTGTTTTTTCTTCGCCCCTAATACGACCCGGCAACTGGTATTATCGGGATCATCGTTCAGGTCACCCATAATAACTACTTTAGAATTCGGATCAACCATTAATAAAGAATCGGCAATATGTTTGGTCAACGCAGCCGCCGCTTCCCGTTTTGGACGTGATTTAAGTTCTCCACCTAAGCGAGATGGCCAGTGGTTTACAATAAAATGCATTCTTTCACCTGCAAGTTTACCCGTCACAACCAACTGGTCACGTGTGCGCATAGCTGTATCGGCCGGATATACCAAGCGTTTGCTTTCGCTTCCCTCAAGAGTAAAAAGATCGGCATTATATATAAGACCTACATCGATACCCCGGCGATCGGGAGAATCGTAATGTACGATTTTATAATTTCGATTCGCTAATTCTCCGGTCTTGATCAAATCTTCCATAACACCTTGATTCTCTATTTCGGAAACACCGATCACCGCCGGGCCATTAGGACAATAGTCGGTAGCCAACTGACTGATGGCATATGAAAGATTTTTCAATTTATTATGATATTTCATCGAACCCCATTTCATCGAACCTTGCGGAGTAAATTCAAAATCATTCACCTGCGGCTGATGTATGGTATCGAACAAATTTTCAAGATTATAAAATGCAATCGAATAAACGGCGAGTTTCCTGTTATTTTGCGTATCCTTCTTTCCTTTCGCAAATAATGCAAAAGAACAAAAAAGGGCAATAACCATAAACAGACTGAATTTTTTCATAAGTTGTAAGTTTAGTTTGCAATTTTATCAAATTTCCTTCATACCGATAAAACAGTGAATTACAAAAATCCGAAAAAAAAATGAAATATACACGACGTTTGTATGAAATTTCAGAAAAAATCAGTTGCTTTGTTTCCGAATAGATAAATATCAACAAATTACAAATTGAAAGTATCCCCTAAAAACCTTTGTAAGTGTATAATTACCCTTTATTTTATATCAAAAAAAACGAAAAATTCACATTGCAATTAAAAATAATAAGTTTGTAATATGAATAATCAAAAAAAATGTATTATTTTGCCTATCTTATTTCCTTATAACCGATAATTTTATAACTATATAACTAACAACCTAAATATAAACTAAACCTTTTAATTTATGAGTCGAAATTTATGGCTGTTTATAATGTTCTTCTTAAGCGCCTCTGTCTTCGGGCAAGGAACTTTACGGGGAATAGTTATAGACTTAGGGACAAGTGATCCGATCGAAGGAGCAAATGTCTCGCTTAAAAATAAGCACATTTCGGTTACTACATCGAGCGACGGCGTATTTATTTTTAAAAATCTCAAATCGGGAACGTCGGAACTCACTATTACGGCCCCAGGCTATCAAACTTTCACTGAAAAAGTGATCATAGCTAAAGGCGGCGAACAAAATCTGGGCAACATAGCTCTGGTAAAATCGCCTGTCGCTCCCGGGAAAAAGACAGCTGACGATGTATTGGTTTTCGACGAATCGGCACTTGACGATGATGACGGAGCCTCTACTCAATCGACCTCTTATCTTTCAGGTGCTTCCGATGACGTTTATTTAAATGCTGCCGGTTATACATTCAGCCCGATGCGTTTTAATATACGCGGATACAACCAATCGGATAACAGTACCTATATAAATGGAATCAACTTTAATGACCAGGAACGCGGTCGATTCAATTATTCGAGTATCGGAGGACTCAACGACGCCTTTAGAAATAAAGACGTAATAAATGGTCTTGAAATGCCCGCATTCGCATATGGAAGTATCGGAGGTGCAACCAACATTAATACCCGTGCCAGTGCATATGCGGCAGGGACAAAGGCAGGTGTCGCTTACACCAACCGTTCGTATAAAGTAAGAGCAATGGCTACCCACTCTACCGGCTTAATGGATAACGGATGGGCTTTTACCGCCTCGGCTGTTTTTCGTTGGGCTAACGAAGGAATTATCGAAGGAACATTTTATAATTCATGGGGATATTTCCTATCTGCAGAAAAAGTACTTAACGAGCGGCACCGCATTTCGCTTTCTACTTTCGGAGCACCGACAAAACGAGCACAATCATCAGCCATAACGCAGGAGATTGTCGACTTTCGATCTATTTATTATAACCCATACTGGGGATACCAAAACGGAAAAAAACGAAACTCTCGTATCGTTCACAGCTATGATCCTACCGCTGTGTTCAATTGGGATTTCAAGATCGACGAAAAATCGAATCTGAAAACCGGAGTCGGATTCCATTACAGTACTTATAGCAACTCTGCGTTAGCGTTTTATAATTCTCCCGATCCGCGTCCCGATTATTATCGGAATATGCCGAGTTTTTACTATGCTTCTGTAGAAGGTTTTCCCGGTAAAGAGAACTGGGATATGATAAACCAATTAACCGATATATGGGTAAACAATAATACAGATCATACCCAAATCAATTGGAACGACCTGTATCAGGCGAATTATATGCAAAATGAACTCGATCGGCAAAGCGGTAAAAAATCAAGTGCCCGATACATACAGGAACGTCGACATAACGATTTGATGGAAACTGCTCTGAATTCGGTATATACCAATCAACTCAAACGTGAACTGAGACTTACTATCGGACTTGAAGCCAAATACACCAAAGGGATGCATTATAAAACAATTGATGACATGCTGGGTGGACAACAATGGATCGATATCGACCAATTTTCGGAACGCGACTTCTCAGATAATAGAATGATTATACAAAATGACCTCAACCATCCCGACCGTATCGTGACTGAAGGCGACAAATTCGGTTACGACTATGATATGAATATCGTTAAGGCCAGTATATTTGCCGCTAACGAATGGAACTGGAGGTTATTCGACCTAAATTACGCGTTGCGGGGAACATTTACCACCTTCCAACGGTATGGTAATATGAGAAACGGACGAGCACCGGAAAACTCATATGGAGCCGGAAAATCCCATACTTACCTCGATCCTTCTCTAAAAATAGGAACCGTATATAAAATAAACGGTCGCAATCGTCTATCAATCAACGCTCTTGCCGAAATGAGAGCTCCTCTGGTTTACAATGCATATGTATCACCGAGGATAAAAGATACACCGGTAGATGGACTCAAACAGGAAAAAGTAATCTCGTACGATCTGAATTACAATTTCACTTTCTCACGCATTAGAGGTCGTATAACTGCATTCCAGACTCATGTATTCGATGGAGTGGAAACAACCGGATATTACCACGATGAATTCCATACTTTCATCAACCATACCCTTTCTGGCGTCGATAAAGTATTTAGAGGTGTAGAAGCCGGAGTATCGGTAAAACTGAACAATAGTTTTTCGGTTTCACTGGCAGGTACATTTGCCGATTACCGATATACCAGCAATGCTAACGGTGTGATGAGCGCCGAAAGCGGTGTAAACCTCAACCTGGCCGAACCGGTATTACCTACTAAGCCGGGAGAAATTGTCGACCTGAGGGAACCGGTATATACCAAAGATCTGAAAGTAAACAACGGACCTCAAGCCGTAGGAAGCATTACACTCGACTATTTCCATCCTAAAATGTGGTTTGCCGATATTACATTAACCTATTTCGGACGTAATTATCTTGATTTTTCTCCCTCCCACTTTACTAAAAGTAACTGGGACCTGTATGTTACTCCCGAACAAAAAGCGGTTTTAGGTACTCAGGAAAAACTGAAAGGCGGATGTATGCTGGATGCTTCAGTCGGAAAAGTGATTTACTTGAACAACCGGAAACAGTCACTCAACTTCAACCTGAGTTTAAGCAATATCCTCAACAATCGCGATCTGGTAACCGGCGGTTACCAACAGGGACGTATCAGTAAATTCGTCGATAAAGGAGTGGCCTCGATCAACAGCGTAACCAAGTATCCTAATAAATACTATTATGCATGGGGATTCAATATGTTCTTCAATGTTGGATATAAATTTTAAAATATAATAAAAGAAATTTTCTTAAGATGAAAAATATATTCAAAATATTCTCGATACAGGTTGTAATACTGGCTCTCTGCACGTCTTGTGCAAATGACGATTTCGACGCAATATTGCCCGAAATCGGCGTTCAGACAGAAGAGTGGCAACCTACAGTAACGATTAAAGAGTTACTGGAAATGGTAAAGACACAACCGGAGACCGATTATTATACCTTCGATACCATAAAAAGCGAAACTCCTGTGGTGATCGAGGGGATCGTATCGTCTGAAGACATTGGCGGTAATGTTTATAAATACATTGTCGTGCAAGATCCGGTAAACTATTATGCGATAAAAATATCATTCGACAGCGGTGGTCTGTCTTCATATTATCCGTTAGGGCAAAAAGTTGCTGTAAAATGTAATGGACTCGTATTGGGGCGGTATGCCGATATGTTGCAATTAGGCACGACAAATTTCAACTCAGATCCTGATAAAACAATGTACGAACCGGGACGCATCCCCTTGCCTTTGGCCGATAAATACATTAAACGCATTGGGTTACCCGATAAGAATAACGTCGTCGTACGCGAAATGACAATCCCCGAAATCAGAGCCGGAGGTCCCGAGCTTCACAGCCAGCTCGTAAAAATTAAAGATGTACGTTTCACCGGACAAGGCGCCGATTATAACAAACCGGCTACAATACCCGATAGCGAAAAGATTTTTGCTCCGAGTACCGGTGGCGTAGGTTATCCGCAATCACGAGTTATAAGAGATAAACAAGGAAACTGGATATTCGTTTCTACCAGTGAATATGCTAAATTCGCCAAAAAGAAATTACCCCCATATAATCAATACGGGAACGTAACGGCACTCATATCCTGGTACAAGAAGAAACCGAGTAGCGATCCCGAAGCCTGCTTTTGGCAATTGACAGTACGGTCGCTCGACGATCTGGAAGGTTTTACAATCGAATAAAAATAATACAAACATAACCCTAAAATAAATTAATTATGAAAAGAATGAAGTATTTAGCATGGATGTTTGCCGCTGCATTATTAGTAGGAACAACTGCTTGTAGCGACGACCCGAAAGAAGAACCGGGTGGTGGTAACGGAGGTGGTTCGATTATCAACCCCGAAGGAAATATAATGTACGAAAAATCATTTAAATCGGATCTCGCTCCTTTTACCGAAATTAGTATTAAAGGAGATACCGTATGGACCGCCGACTCGAGATACGGTGCCGTTCTGGCCAGTTCGGTAAATACGAAAATTAAAGATGAAAACGATAAATATATCATCAATTATTACGAAAACGAAGATTATTTGCTTTCTCCGGAATTTGACCTGACCAACGAAAACCAAGTCTATCTTTCTTTCCGTCACGCTTTCAATTACGGAAAACCCGAACAGATATTCGTGCAGATATCTAAAAATTGTACCGGTAGCGATGCTGCCGCTATAGCTGCTGCAACCTGGACTGACCTCGAAGTAGCTAAACCCTCCGGAAATAACTTCACCTATATTTCTTCGGGCGATGTAGATCTTTCTGCTTACAAAGGAGAGAAAATACGTATCCTTTTTAAATTTACGAGTCAAGCCCAATCGGGTTTATGCGGAACATGGGAAGTCGACAACTTTAAACTTACCCGCGTTCTTACCGGTTCGAGCCTCGATTTTACATCGGCAGACAAAGCGACTGTAGAACCGGGAGCTGCCGTAAATATCAAAGTTTCGACCAATCTTACGAACGGAACGACACTCGAAGTTCTTGAACTTCCTACCTGGCTTACTTTCACCGATAACGGCAATGGGTCGGGTACTATAACCGGAACGGCTCCCAGTATTACCGAAGATCAAAATTTTACGTTCATGGTTATCGCTACCAATAATCTGACGACACAGAACATGGATTTCGTTCTCACAGTTAAAGTCCCGGCCCAAACCGGTGAAGAAATGTTCACTTTGAATGCTGGCCTGGAAAAGTGGACAGGATCTACCATCGATAATTGGACGATAAATCCCAACAGCGCCGGTACCGTTACCCAAGAAAGCACCATTAAACATAGCGGTTCTTATTCCGCAAAAATGGCGCATGACGCTACCACCAAAGGTAATGTTGAGATTAAAGCTGATGCCATCAGCATTGCCGATGCGGGAACTTATATCTACTCTTTCTATTATTATGTAGATGATGCAACAACCAATGAAAGCGGATTGAGACATTGGGCGTTTATAAACAAATCCGACGGATCTAAACCCGATAAAGGAAGTGCATTAGAAACAACTCAAACCCAAATTAACTATAACGGAGACAGCAATGGCTATTCTTCGACGCAAACAAAAGGATCTTGGATTAAAGAAGAAGTAGAATTTAATGTTACCGAACCTTGCCAGATTGTACCGATGGCACGAATTTATAAAGGTACTACTGTTTACGTAGACGACTTCAGCCTAAAAAAAGTTATAAAATAAAACCTAACAAAAAAGGCTGTTCTTTAGGAGAGCAGCCTTTTTAGCCTTTTTATAAATGAACAAAGCAAAAAACCGAAATATACGGCAGTACGGCTTAAGTCTGATGCTGATTTTCATCTCTTTTACGCTTTATGCCCAACGGGAATATTACCCCGATGAAATGCAAGGAAAGAATAAAGGAGAACTGAAAACAATACTGTACAATAAATTAAGAAACCATGTGCGTATACAGTACGGGTCTAACTTTAGTTATCCGAACAACCCTACTTTAACGACATGGGTCGTATTTCATCACAGCGACGTACGTCCCGACGGTAAAGTATGGGATATGTACTCCAACAAATCCTATTTTTTCAATTCGAAACCCGGAGGCAGTACTTCGGGAATGAATATCGAACACAGTGCTCCCAAAAGTTGGTGGGGAGAAGGTACCGATTCTAAAGACTTTCAATACGACGCCTCTTTCGATTTACATCATTTGGTACCGTCCGACGGTAATGCCAATATGGCAAAAAGCAACTATCCTCTCGGAGAAGTTATTAACAATATTATATTCGATAACGGAGTAAGCAAAGTCGGCCAAGCGGTTATCGCCGGTCGTGGGATGTCGGCTTTCGAACCGGCCGACGAATATAAAGGCGATTTCGCCCGCATGTATATGTATATCGCCACATGTTATCAAAATTATAAATGGAAAAGCTACGGCACAAATATTTTTGAAGACGGAGTGTATCCTACACTCACTTCTTTCGGAAAAGAGTTATTATTGAAATGGCACCGACAAGACCCGGTAAGCCAGAAAGAGATCGACCGAAATAACGCTGTTTATGAATTTCAGAAAAACAGAAATCCGTTTATCGACTATCCCGAACTCGCAGAATATATTTGGGGTAACAAAACCTCAGAAGGATTCGAGTTCCCTGTTGCCACTATAACCAATTATAAACAGAATGATATAATCGTCATTCCTGCAACAAAAACCACCGGCAGTATCGAAATCTCTCTAAAGGGTGATAGTTTCGGTAACGACGTTACGTTGTCTACATCATCGCCTTTTGAAATAAACAAAACCCGATTATCAGCCGAAGATCTTAACAAAGGAGTGAAAATTACGATTCGGTTTAATCCGGGAACCGACGATAATACAGGATTTTACAGCGGTAAATTGCGAATCGAAGGAGATGACTTGGCCAAAGATTTTACACTACAATTATATAGCGTATTAGTACCTGCCGAAATAAACCGGATACAGCCTGTAGGACTAAAAACGACTTATAAAACTACCGATCAACCGGTCGAACTGAAACTAAACAAAAATGTAAATAATTGTATTTGGACAAGTGAAAAAGGAATTATTTCTGAAAACGGAACATTCTTTTTCAATCCCTCATCAGCCGGTAAAGGAATACATATAATTAAGTATCGCTCGGCAGATTATAGTGGAAATATCCGTATTGTAGTCGAATAAAATTAAACGCAATCATTATATATGAAGAAATCATTTGTAAAATTATTTTTGTTTGTCGTACCGATTTTTCTTTTTACAATAATATCGTGTAATGATAACAAAAATTCGAATAACGGTACAGAACCTCCTGTATTTACCGATGACAATACACCACGTATAGAAGGATGGAAAAGCAATACGGTATATATGAATGCCAAAACCGGAGATATATCATCGATGGAAATAGGTAGAGATGCCGCCGGTAACGAAACCGGTGAAAATTTGACCCGGACTTACGAATTCTCGAACCTCAACAACAATTCCGATTTTTTCAGGGCAAGCGCCAAAGGAGACTTTTCAAAACAAGGGTCATTATCGGAAGGTTATATAGCTATCCGAGAAAGCGGAGGTGAAACCGATTATCTGATCGCTCAAAAAACGACTATCGAAAAGACGGCTAACGGACAAATATGGCTCTTGTTTTCATTTAAAGACCATGATGATATACGTATCGTAACAGAATCTTTGTAATTAAGAGATACCGATCTTTAAATTCCGGGAAAAGACACAACGTAGTTTCCCGGAATTTTTGTTTTTATATATAAAACTATTCAATTAATCCACCATGAACATTCTGCCGATTTGAACTGTATTATAAGAATAATTAAACCGAAATGATTATGAGCACAAACAAAATTCTCGAACTTTTAGGCAACGAGGCTCAATATTACCTCGAGCACATTTGTAAAACTATAGATAAGAGTCTTATCCATATTCCCTCTCCCGAAACTATAGATAAAATCTGGATACCGAGCGATCGGAATATCCCGACTCTTTCGAATCTGCAGCGTTTATTAAACCATGGTCGACTGGCCGGAACCGGATATGTTTCGATCTTGCCCGTCGATCAGGGTATCGAACACACTGCCGGTGCATCTTTTGCTCCAAATTCACTGTATTTCGATCCTGAAAATATCGTCAAACTCGCAATTGAAGGGGGTTGCAACGGTGTCGCTTCTACTTTCGGAGTATTAGGCTCGGTCGCCAGAAAATATGCACATAAAATTCCTTTTATCGTTAAGCTCAATCACAACGAATTACTCTCTTATCCGAATACCTATAATCAAATCATGTTCGGAACCGTAAAAGAAGCCTGGAATATGGGAGCTATAGCTGTAGGAGCCACTATTTATTTTGGTTCGGAAGAAAGCCGAAGACAAATTATCGAAGTATCCGAAGCTTTCGAATATGCCCATGAACTGGGAATGGCAACAATACTTTGGTGTTATCTGAGAAATTCAAACTTTAAAAAAGACGGGGTAGATTATCATGCTGCAGCAGATCTTACCGGACAGGCAGATCATCTGGGAGCAACAATACAAGCCGATATCGTAAAGCAAAAATTGCCTGTAAATAACGGCGGATTTACAGCAATCAAGTTCGGAAAAACCGATAAACGTATGTACGATACGCTGACGACAGATCATCCTATCGATATGTGTCGGTATCAGATAGCCAATAGTTATATGGGACGCGTGGGATTGATAAACTCGGGAGGTGAATCGAACGGAATATCCGATCTCAAAGACGCTGTAATTACTGCTATCGTAAACAAACGAGCCGGAGGTATGGGACTTATCAGCGGACGAAAAGCTTTTCAAAAGCCCATGAATGAAGGGGTCGAACTGCTGAATGCTATTCAAGATGTTTATCTGAATCCGGAAATTACAATCGCTTAGTCGGTACTATACTTTTTTATAGTGATAGAATAGTTATAAAATCCATATATATAGGTATTTCTTTTACCAGGCAGAGAAAATAACTTTGTAAAAAACAAAATAACAATGGAGAAAATAGGTATATTTTATGGAAGCACTACGGGAACTACCAAAGATATTGCTTCCAGAATCGGCAAAGTTCTCGGTGTATCTGCCAGAGACATACATGATGTAGGAAATGCAGATGTTAACACGGTAGATAATTATGATTGCCTGCTTTTAGGCTCCTCTACCTGGGGAAGCGGTGATTTACAGGATGACTGGTATGACTTCATCGAGAAATTAAAAAAGAAAGACCTCACCGGGAAAAGAATAGGATTTTTCGGTTGTGGTGATGCTGACTCATATCCCGACACTTTCTGTGATGCATTAAGAGTTCTATACGATGATCTGCAATCTTCAGGCTGCATTTTTATCGGATCGTATAAACCCGAAGATTATTATGTCACAGATTCTCTTATCAATAAAGATGGAGAATTTGTCGGCCTTGCAATCGATGAAGTAAACGAAAGCGATAAGACCGATACTCGGATAAAAAGTTGGACCGAACTTATTAAAGCCGAAAGCAAATGAGTATAGAAGACTTTGACCGGTTCCGGGATATGAAGCTTTTCCTGCATCATATCTACGAATTTAAAAAGGGGATCAGAAATCTGATTCTTTGTACCATGAACCGTTCCTGCGCGAAAGTATTTATCAACCGGTTAAGACAACAGGAGATCGATTTTCTCGTACAAGAAGTAAGAGATGACAAAGTAAACCTTTTTTTCGGAAAACCGGCTTGTCTCGACGCTTTGCAAACCTTTATCGATAAACCGCTTAACCGGCTTACCCCCGAAGAAGATTTCATGCTGGGAATTATGCTCGGATATGATATTACATTACAGTGTGAACGATTCTGTAACCGTAGGAAAGACAAAATAATGTCGGAAGAGCTGATAGGTTGATATTTTTAGATCAAATGACCGGATTATCCATATCCGGCCATTTTACCGTTTTATGTTACAAATACTTCTAAATTATATTGGGGTTGATTCAGTTATACTAAAAAATCAAGTATTATCTGGATACTATCGAACCGGAAGCCAGCCATACTTCCGGTTCTTAGTTTTTTTTAATCCTTTCTTAAAAATTACATATAAGGGATCATGGTAATATAAATACCGGTAATAATCGCAGAAGTAATGACTCCTGAAATATTTGCGCCTAAAGCATCTCCCAAAATAAAAGAATCTGGATTATCTTTACTAACCAGTTTCTGAGCTACTTTGGCAGTGGTAGGTACACAACTTACAGCCGCAATTCCAATAACGGGATTATAATTCCCTTTTTTAATAAAATACATAATATAGCCACCCAATATACCTCCGATGCCTGATAATAATAACGCTGTAATACCCAATACCAGTAATTTCAGTATTTTAGGATCGAGCAGTAAATGAGCATCGCATAATACACCCAATAATAAACCAAGCATAAAAGTAGAACCGTACAACAAGGGGCCGCTCACAAAATCATAAATATGTTTCATCCCAGACTCTCGTACTGCAACTCCCAGAAACAAAGAAAAGAACAAAGGCGATGCGACCGGGAAAAGGAAACAGAGAACGGCACACAATATAACGGCAAAAGCCAGTTTTACTTTGGCATTATAATTTTTAGCCGGTTTCTTCTGTACCATTTTTATAGCCCGTAACTTTTTAGGGACCATAAGTTTTACAAGATAAGGATAACCTCCGTATGTAAGTCCGAGATATAAATAAGCGACAACAGTTATGGGTACGAATAAATGTTTTGCCAACATCAGCGACGTAAATAATACCATCGGGCCATCGGCACCTCCTACCATTGCAATCGAAGCGCTTTCTTTAAGGTCGAGACCAAAAAAAGAAGCGATAGGTAATGTAAGAAAAGTACCAAGTTCGGCACACAAAGCTAAAAATAAGCTTGCAAACGGTTTCTGAAGTAAAAAACTTACATCGAGTAGTGTGCCTATTCCCATAAAAACAAAACAGGCAATAAGTCCATTACTGAACGTAAGAGTATAAACCGGCTGAAGGAAATCAATTTGCATCGTATTCATCAATTCATCGGTATCGGATAACATAGGATCGAGAAATAAATTGCTCAAACCGCCATCAGGCATAAACAAAGTTCCGCAGTTTATGGCAACCATGCCCAATCCCATCGGTATCATTACCATCGGTTCCAAAATTCCCTTCCAACCCAAATACACCAACAAACCTCCCAAGGCGATAAGAAAAATACGTGCTGAAGCTAATACCCAACCACCCGCAGCCATAGTACCTACACCCTGAAACAAATTAAAGAAATCTATATTTTCCATACTGTTTTCTATCATTTTTTATTTTCGGAAGAATTATTCTCATTATCCCGTTTTTCCTGTAATCTTATCATTTGTTCTCGTTTTCGCAGATACATTAATTGAGTATCTTCGGAATAATAATAATCGATCAGGTCTAATTTCGATTGACCATGGCTTACACCATGATAATAACCGGCTGGACGTACCTCTGATAGGTCTTTATTAATACCCCGGCTAAACTCTACCCGTTTATCACCATACCGGTAATTCTTAATTGCCTCATGTTCGAGCAACCGAGCTACTTTCTGATGCAGTTTACGTACTCGTTTCAATCTCAGCAACTCTTCCTGATGCGTATTGTAAAAATCGAGGGAATCAGCCCACGACGCAATTCCTTTTATCACGGCAGCAACAAAAAAGCCGATAATAAAAGTAAGTCCCATCATCTCTAATGTGGACATTAATAAGTTTAACATGATAATTGATTTTTAAGTATTTATATATTAAGATAAATAAATATCATATTGAATACTTGCATATTAACAGTAACCGATTTTTATTCCTAAAAACCGATACAGACATTAACAGAATCTATTTATTAAATAATTATTGTTTCGAGAGTATATAGAAAATATAATAGTGAAGACTTTACAAAACTATAGTGCAAATACCACTTTCTGGAATTTTTCTCGACAAGAGGCTTATTCTGAGAAGATAAGATGAGTATAGGAGAAACCGATTTTACTACAGTGTAAAAACCTCCTCCAACTAACTGAGACAACTGGAATAATACAAGATCTCCTATTTCAGCACCAAACTCTCTATTGTCATGATAAACAGTAGTTGTCGAATTTCTATCACACAGAGTATTATTTACCGATGACGATAATACGGCATAAGAAGAAGAAACAGAATTTAAAACGTCGAAATCCTGCTTATCGTTTTCTCTATTACCGACAAAAATCACAGCAAAGAGAATTATCGCAATTATACCTGTAAATGACCTGTACATCGTTGTGACAAACATAACAAATATCGGCATAAAAATAAAACATTTATCCTTATATTAACCTTATGCTTTTAAAAATATTTATCTGTATATACATCTAATCAATAAAAAAACAATCACCTCTTTTATAACAACATATTCAATAAAATTGATTTTTATCCATTATTACCATATTTATACATATAATATCATAATAAAATTAAATTATAAATTTAATTCTTTCTCATTTTTAAAATTCTTTACTATATTTGAAAAAGCCTATTTACATTCATTGAGTTAATATTAAATTTACTGTTACCAGAAAGAAGTTATATTCAGTGATTGAAAAAAGATTGAAAAATGAGTATTTTTTGTTTGTAATAGCCTTATTAGTATATCTTATTACAGCCATCAACAGTAACGGTTATCATCACCCCGACGAGCATTTTCAGATTATAGAATTTGCAGGATTAAAAGCGGGATGGAATACCGCTGCAGATCTTACATGGGAATACGATTCAAACCTGAGGCCCTCTTTACAACCAATGATAGCTTTAGCTATAATAAAATTATGCGATGTTGCAGGAATAACCAATCCTTATGACCAAAGTATGATTATGAGAATTATTACTGGGATCGGCTCTTTGCTATGTATCGGTTATTTTATCCGCTGTTTTTCTAAAATCATTCAACCACGATTTAAAAATATTTTTATTTTCCTATCCTACTTTCTTTGGTTTCTTCCGGCAATAAACGTACGATTTTCTTCCGAAACATTATCGGGACTATCGTTTCTTTGTGCAACAGGTCTGGTTTGGTCTTTAACCAGACCCACTTTCAAATCATACTTATTTATAGGAATATTATTAGGCCTTAGCTTCGAATTCAGGTTTCAAATGGCTATTGCAGCCACAGGAATGATGGGCTGGCTTATTTTTATAAAAAGAATACCGATGAAACAGATACTCACAATTTTACTGGGGGGATTATCGGTAGTAATTCTTTGTACATGCCTCGATTCGTGGTATTATAACAAACCTGTATTCGTTCCTTACAACTATATTTATTCTGCATTTTCAGACACAGACCAGTTCGGGACTCATCGTTGGTTCTTTTATATTGTACATATCATATCAAGACCTACGCCGGTTATAGGTATTATCATTTTATGTTCTTTATTTTATTTATTAAAAGAATACAAGAGCATTTTATTCTGGTGTATATTTCCCTTCCTTCTCGTACATATTTTTATACCACACAAAGAGGTAAGATTTCTATATCCTTTAATAAATTTTTTACCTCTCATAATGATTTTATTCATCCAGAAAATTATTCCCGAGATAACATCCTCAGTAAAACAACTGATTGTATATCCGATTTATATTATTTTTTTTATAATAAATATTGGAGGTATCATTATGCTCGCCTTTAAGCCACCAATGACAGGAAACGTTGCCATGATGGAATACATTCAAAATAACTACTCGTCGAAACCTACTCATCTTTTTGTTATAGAAGGCTGGAGTAATCCTTACTCTTATTTAAATATTAAAGGATTAAATATGCGTTTTTATAATAATAAAATGATAAAAACTATCGAACTAAGAGATAATTCTCAACATCACAAAATAAGAAATGACTTAAAAGATGATGATCTGATACTTCTTAGAAAAGATGCTTCCGAAAGATACCTGATCGAAAAATTAGGGTATACAATTGAAAAACGGAGTATTCCTCCCTGGATAGAAAAAATGAATCCTTTCTATAAAGTATATAATTCGAATACAGCTCTTTTACTCTATTCGAAAAAGAATAAAAAGAAAATCACATTATAACTTAAATAAAAAACAAATCACTTATGCCAATATTATTCGACTATACCTTCATTAACTATTAAATCTTAAACCTTAAATCGATTATACCATGTATAGACTCTATTTTTTAGAAGTATATCAATACCGACTATCCCTTCCAAAAGGAGGGGATAAAAAAACAAACGACATAAAACAATAAAAAACTATGTAAAATAAACATTTAAAATTAAAAACAACATGAAAAATATAAAATTAATAGTACTTGGAGTATCTACTATATTAATCACTTTAGCCTTAAATTTCAGACATGCAATGAACGATTATGGAGTGCTGGATAACAAGCTTCAAACAGAGGTTCTCGCCCAGTCAAACAACTCTGGTAACGATAGTGGAGGTACTACCGTTCCGGGATATCCGGGTGGAACGACTATTCCAAACTCAGGCAGTACCACAATTAATTGGGGAGACTGGTCTGGAATAATTGGCGGAAGCGTTACCGGTGGTGAATTAAAATTAGATTTCAAACTCGAATATGAATACAGAAATGTCACTATCGGCGGACAAGTCACAACAAAATTATTTCCGAAAGCATGTGTACCCTACGTCGGACTTTCTTGTAAAATAAAATTTTAAACGGATCTGATATTAATTAAGTTACGCGGGAAGTTATATATTTCTTCCCGCGTACAATAAAAATATAATATATGAAACTTATAAAACTATTTGCTCTTGTTTTTATTATCTGCTATGCTTGTTCTTCGGAAAAGAAAATAGAAAGTGATTTGACAAAGATAAATGTAAATCCTTCAGAAACCGGCATAGCTTTAGATATCGCCAATAATATTGAAAAACAATGGGAAATCATTCCTTTAGAAACCAAAGATGAATGTTTGGTTAACGAAGCGGATAAAATTTTATATAAAAACGGGATATATTACATTCTCGACCGGCAAGGTAATTCGTTATTTCTATTCGATTCGGATGGTAAATTTATTTCTAAAATTTTAAAAAAAGGAGAAGGTCCTGACGAATACAGTAATCTCGACGCATTTGCTGTCGATAACGATAGCATCTGGATATCGGATGCCAGTAGCCGATCTTTAATTTGCTATGGACCAGATTTAAAAATGATAGATCGGGCAAGCACCTGGGAAAGAGCGACAGGAAACGATATTACACTTATGAATGGGAAAATATATCTGGCAACAAACTGGACTGGTTGGAATAAAAAAAATTCACAAATCGCTTCTTACGATATTAAAAATAAGGATGTAACCGGACTCTGGCGAGTTCCTCCACTAAACGGAGACCATGCTCTTATCAGAAAATCTTGCCAATTGGCTGATAATGGAGATTCTTGTTTATTTATATATTCATACTGTGACACAATTTTCCAAATTAAAGACAATAAATTAACCCCCGCATACCAATTATCTTTTACCGAAAGATATGACGACGTTCCTTTACCGATCGAAAAACTGATGGACCCACAAAACAAAAACATTATACGGGGAATCGATTACTTAAAACAAACCAATACCCATATTTTCTTCAGCTATGCCGATGACGGTTTACTCATATCAGTCATTTATAACAAAAAAGATAATAGTTGTAAAACGTTCCCCTATTTTATAAATTCTAATTTGGGAGAAATGAAAACGTACCTATATACTACCTTTTTCGATGGCAATAATATGATATGCGTTTACGAACCGGAGACTATAAAAAATAACGATCTATCAAAAATAAGCGATATCGCTGACAGAGAAAAATTCAAGCAAGTCTCAGAATCTCTTAAATCAGATGATAACCCGGTACTGATTAAATATAAACTTAAAGATTTTTAATTATGAAATACAATCCGAATGTTATTATCGCAGTATTTATCGTCTTGCTTATTTTTAGCGGTTTTTATATATATAATCAGAAATCTGAAGTTAACCAGTTACAATTACTGAACCATCAGACCTTGAACGAAAAAATAGACTTATCTATGGTTCAGGAATACAGAGATGCGGAAATAAATTTAAATGGAAAATCTTTAGCAGGACAACTAAAAGTTTCAGATGAGAAAGGCAATCCTGTAAATTTCGAAGAAATGATCGATGGATGCAAATTGATACTTTATTTCTCTGAATTTAATTGTGATATCTGTCTCGAAGATGCTTTTAATAATCTAAACAGCCAAATCGACTCTATCGGCTATGAGAATGTAGCGGTATTGATAGACGCAGAAAATAAGAGGTTTGTAAAACAATACAAAACGAATCATAACATTAAATACAAATGTTTTGAAGTTGAAAAAAAACCGGATGGTATATTCTCAAGTTCCCTACCATTTTTCTTTATTGTCGAAAAAGAAAAAGCACGAATAAACTCGGCTTATATTCCTCAAAAAGAAAAACCAGAGGATACAAAACGATATTTAAGAAAAATCATCTCTGATTATTTTTCTTAATACTATATAGAATATATAAAACAACATAAAACATAATTTCGATGTTATTATTATATAAGATTTTATTCGGATATGACTGTTTAATACAGTCTCCGAATAAAATCTCGTATTGAAAATTATTAATCCGTATTAAAACTACCTATTAATTATTTGTAAGAAACGATATAAGTCAATCATTTAAATTTTTAAATTATGAAGACCTTTTATATCCTAAGTTTACTGAGTATTTTTTTTATACTTCCATCCAGTACACATTCTCAAAATACGGATGAAATCATCAGTAATTATATCATAAAAAAAGATTACGCCTCTTTATGTCGAGACTTCCCTTCACTCAAAAAAGGTATAAAAAATAAATACGTTTACGATTTTGCACAGGCTTATTACGACATGTGCACTAATACTCCTGAGAACGCGACAAAAAGTATCGAAAAATTGCTTCTATCTCATAAAGAAAAAATAGATGCACAAACCGTAAATATTCTAAGTTTAAATCTTGCCAGAAAATATGAAGATTTGTTTCAATATGATAAAGCGTTCGCTGCATTAAAAAGATTTTCGAATAAAAATTTATTCGATAACGATGCGCTCAGAATGGAATATAATAAATATAAAGCATTAAGTAAAATCCCCTCTACCGAAATAATAAAACCTGAAAGCTATACTATTCCCTATCAAATATCTGAATTTGAAAATTTAGGATCACTAATGACTATAAATACCAAGCTTAATAACGTTCCTGCAAATCTGATATTCGATACAGGAGCAGACGTGCAAATGTATCTTTCTGAATCTCTTGCACGCAAACTTAATGTAAAAATAATAGCTGATTCTATACCCACACTCTCTATCATGTCATCTCCTTATATGAAATTAGGTTTACTCGATAGCATAGAAATCGGCAATATTAAAATAAAAAATGTAGTAGTCAATGTTGGCGCATTAAACGATGTGTTAACAGGAGAGCCTTCAAACCAAGCAAATAATCTGCACATGACAGTAAACGCAGTATTAGGACGTCACCTGATAAATAAATTAGGAGAAATACAGATATTTCCTCCACAGAAAAAAATAACATTCTCCCAAATCAGATCAGACGGGTTGTCCCAAAAGAAGAATCTTTATGTAATTAACGGACAACCTTTCGTATATGCATCTTCTAACGAAAAGCCTTTTGTATTCCACTTCGATACCGGAAGTGCAGAATCTTACCTGTCCCCTTCATATTATACCGAAAATAGAGATCGTGTAAGATTAACAGGACAACGAGACATGGGACAAAAAACAGGGATTGCAGGATCGGCCCAATTAAATGAGATTTATATTATTCCGGATGTACCTGTAAAAATAAACGATGCTATAATCGATTTAGGTGAATCGATCGTTTATACCGATAACGAAGTAATGGGAAATAATTTTTCGGATGCCCGAATCGGAATAAACCTATTATCCGATTGCAAGAGAATTATTATCGACTTCGACCGCTTTCTTTTTATTGCCGAACCTACAGAAAACAAAGTTACACAAGATACGAATAATACTGCTATATCGGCAACTGCTTCACAGGAAGAAAAAATAGCTCGACTCATAAATTCAGGGGATTATATTACCATAAACAAAGAATTCGATTCAATACAATACAATATCCCACCGGTACTTAAAGATATAATTTCACCTCTACTACTGAGTGCATTAAATAAGCACGAACCTGCTATAGAAAAGCTAAAATACATGATATCCACTTACCAGACGGGAATAGGTTTCGCAAATTATTTCAAATCCATTTCTCAGATTGCCGACGAATTAGCGCTCATTTATCATTATAAAGATGCTGCAGGTATACTTAAACAAACCATAGATCAGATAAAAGAATATAATTTAGTCAGTAAAAACATACTCTTACCCATCGAAAACGATTACCGCATCTTTTCGGCATTAAGCAATGCAAAACCTACCATAATCAAAAAAGGGAATAAAGATTGTATCTTAAAAACCGATATCGCAAATAATCTTCTGTACATTCCTGTCAAAACAAAGGACAAAGAGATTCCTTTCTTGATCGATACGCAAGCCGATTTTCAATGTGCCGTATCCGGATCGATGGCCGCCACACTCCCCTTACGTATTCTCGTCGATTCGATATTTATCGATAGTAATACCAAAGAAAAAGGGAAATTGGGAATTATCGACAGTCTCGAAATCGGAAACATCACGGCATATAATGTCATATGTCGTATAGGGTTGGATAAAGACCGATACGAAAAGAATAATACAAAAGCCGTTTTCGGAAACAGGATGTTGGAATTATTAGAAGAAATTCAGATACTTCCAAAAGAAAAAATGGTTATAATACCATTACGTCAAACAAATTTACCAGAAAACGGAATAAACATAACAAACAGTTTCGGGGTACCCGCAACCGAGGTATTTGTTAATGGAAAAAGATATCTGATGAAATTCGACACCGGTAAGGAGAATTCTTTCTTGTCTCCTGTTTATTATAATAAAAACAGATCTTATGTGGAAAAATCCGGAAAAAAAATTCAAGCAGATGTTGAAAATATTAAATCTGTTCTTCCTGAAACTAACATCTATTCTATGAACAATCTTAAGATGCGTATAGGAAATAAAGACTTAAACGCGCCGCAAATTACAGTATACGATTACGAAACATTGGGTGAGAAGTATGACGGTAGCCTAAGTTTGGACTTATTAAAAAACCAAAATGAAATTACACTTAACTTTAGAAAAATGTTTCTGACGATAAAATAAATCTATCTCTTTCTGAAGCAATCTACTCTGATTATAAATCCGATCAAGACGCGATTGCTTCAGAAATTCATTTATATCCCGCAACTTTAATTTTCAGATTAGTAAATAATTATTCTGCTAATTTTTTCTTTTCATCGAGATTTAATAATTGTAGGCGATCATTTAAAATACGATAAATATCATTGCCTTTCATCGTAAGCATATCGACCGGTATTGTCTCGAACGCTCCCACAGTGATATAATTAAATGCTAAAATAGCCGATTTCAATTTACTTTTCGAATTCTTCTGGTACTTATTATGAATAAGATCGGGTTTAAAATCGATCGTGATTTGTTTTGTTCTCTCAATTTTAATTATCCGAAAACTCTTTACGTCGGAAAACGGTATTACCTTATACTTTCGCTTTAAATGCACATAAATTTCCAATCGGTCTTCGTAAATGATAAGATAAGGAATGCGACGGCATCGGTAATATACTGCAATACCCAAAACAAATAAAGCGGTAACGCCAAAAAGTAGAATAGCCGACCAAAATAATATTTTCTTATTAAAATCGAGATCAGGATTAAATAAAAAATAAATTGCCGGAACTGTAAATAACTGGGCAACAACGAATAATATTGTAGTTTTGAATATACTATGATAAATTTCTATCTTGTCATACATATAATTAAGCAATGATAATTTTGCCAAATATAGTATAATCGTAATGTTAAAACAAATTTTTAAAAATTTATCTGATCACATTCCATCTATTTCATAGATACTGCATCTGATTATTAAGAAAAAATTAAAAAAAATCATCCAAGTTTGAAAATATCAGAGGGGATACGAAGTTTTTGCTTCACAAGTGCAATTGCTGTTTTCGTACACTTCTCGAAATTCTGCGTAAATCAATGACTCAGCATGCGATACCCATCTTCGAAATGCAGTGTTAGGTGTATATTCGGGTATAATAGCCAACAATTTATCCAGATCGAAATCATTAGATATTACCCCTGCCCCAATTTTCATCGCATCCCAGGCGTTACATTCCTGTTCTATATGGGCAGGAACCATTAATACAGGCTTTTGCATATACACCGCTTCACAAACCGACTCGAAGCCTGCTGTTGTTGAATAAGCCTTACAACCAGCCATATAATATAGAAACTTTTTATCGTTTATACGATGCAATGTCAAATTGGGGGTTATATTTACGGTTTCTTCCGCATCTTTTTTATCCCAAAAGAACTCGAGCTTTTCTTCGGGATGCTTTTGTTGCCATTTTTTTATATCTTCTATATAACCACTATTCAAAACGTATCCGTGTATATATTCTCCCGCAACGGGTTGCCGGTTCAATACGTCGGAACGGAGTAATGGGGGAACGACAGAAATACTCCGACGAATATCATCCGCCATCGGATAAAAAGAAAGAGCCAGTTTACGAACCGAACCGAAGCTGGTCAACCTCGTAAAAAAACGTAATGAAAATAAAGCTATCGCAGATTTTTGAGGAAACCGGAACTTATGATGCAAAAACATATACTGATGTCCTATACATACCATCGGTACTGAAGGAGAGAATAAAAGATAAGTAAGCCCTGCCAATAGTTCATAAAAATTTATAACAATATCAGGTTTATATTCCTTAATCTTTTTACGTATAAACATCATATTTGATACAAAACCAGGGAAGTGTATCAGGTTAGACAGGGTACTTTTCAGTAGATCGGGGCGTTTGTTCTGTGCCGTCGGAAGAAAATTAGGGCTATCGAAAGGCAATAACGGAACATTCATTTTAGTCAGGAAATAATCCGGTAATTGCCTTGACGGACTTTTCCCAACAAGACAAGCCACCACTTCGTCTCCATGGCGACCGATCATCTCCTTCATCACTAAAGCCTGAGTAAAATGCCCCCTACCTTCTCCTTGTATAATAAATAAGAATTTCATATATTTCGGTATATACTTATATAAACAATCGAAGACTACAAGAGTTCTAATAGTGATCATTTATGATGCTACCGGAAAAATTTCACCGGTAGCATTCATTAACAGACAATCTTCATACCTGTAAATTTCCCACGTACCGTCTTCATGTTCGATTAATGCGCTAAGAGATTCAACCCAATCTCCCGAATTAAGATAATGTATATTATCGTACCAGGTATCTGCCGGTTGGTGTATATGTCCACAAATCACCCCATCGAAATGACGACTGCGGGCAATTCCAGTAAGTTCTTTCTCAAAATCCGAAATATAAGATACCGCCGTTTTTACCTTGTGTTTTATATTCTGAGAAAAAGAATAATAAGGTTTCCCATTTCTTTTCCGGTAATTGTTCAATACCTTATTTACCCATAATAGAAACGAGTATCCGTAATCACCTAATTTAGCAAGCCATATCATCCGCGAACAAATATTGTCGAAAATATCACCATGGGTTACATAATAACGGCGACCATGAGACACATGTACATAATCACTCACCAACGTGACCGAAGCAAACGATAAAGGTAACATGCGATCAAGAAAGCTGTCATGATTGCCTCTTACATAAATTACTTTCGTGTCATGATTTTCCATCATTTTCATAATAACCTTTATCAGTTCGGTATATTCCCGTTTCCATTTTCCGAACGGATTCCTTTGTAATTTCCATCCGTCGAGGATATCTCCGTTTAAAATCAGTTTGTCACAATCTATATTTTTGAGAAATGCAATGAGTTCTTTCACTTTAGCATGTTCCGAACCGATATGTACATCAGACAGAATAACAGTAGAAACTTTCTTTCTTAACATTACAACTTTCATTTATTTATACAAAAGAAACCGATACATATTTCCTTATCATGACAGCAGAATAACATTACGATGACAATGTATCGTTATTGAAAAAATAATTTAAAATTTCCAGCCTCGGCAGCTGTTTCAGTATAAAATCTTTTATTTTTGTTTATGTTACATCTAAAAAAATATTATTATGAGACGAGTATTATTTTTGGCCTTCTCACTTATCCTGTTATCGTGTAACTCGTTACACAGCGCCGCACCAGAAACGATCGATCTTGTAAAACCGGATAAATCGAGAGGTAGCTCGGTATTGAAAGCAATGAACGATCGGGAATCTTTACGGGAATATGCACCCGGAAAGATCAATGACCAAGATTTATCCGATTTATTATGGGCAGCTAACGGAATAAATCGACCCGAATCGGGAAAACGCACTGCACCGTCGGCCATGAACAAGCAGGAAATAGACTTATATGTAGTTTTTCCGGAGGGTACCTATCTTTACCAGCCGCAATCGCACAGTTTGAAACTGATCGCAAAAGGAGATCATCGAAATCTCGTTGCCGGAGGTCAGGACTTTGTAAAAACAGCGCCATTGAGTATCGTCATGGTCGCTGACTTATCCAAATTCGGCAATATACCCGATGACCACGCACAATTGGCCGGATCACTCGATGCCGGAATCGTCAGCCAAAATATAAATCTTTTTTGTAGCAGTATCGGACTGGCAACAGTACCCCGTATTACAATGGATATTCCCGGACTAAAAAAAATACTGAACTTATCCGACAATCAGAAACCTATGATAAATAATCCAATAGGATACCCGAAAAATAAGTAAGACACATTAGCAAAATTAAAAAAATAAAAAACCGTTACAGGCACATACTTGTAACGGTTTTTATTATATATAAATATAAAAGAAATATCAGAAAGTAAAATGCAGCGCGATACGTACCCCACCCTTATCGATATGCGGTAAATTACGATAGGTAAGCCGCCATACATACTCGATACGTAAGATTGTAAATATATTATCGAGGCCGGCACTGGCTTCCATATAGGGCATCTTATCCATTAAATGCGTGCTTTTCGGAAACACGAACAATTTATTATCATATAATGGATTATTCTTTTTCGTAAGATTACCATACAATCCTCTGAAAGCAATTACCTCCCGCCATTTCAGATATTTTATAAGCGGGATACGGTTAAGTAACGCTCCATTGGCAAAATAGGTTATATCCCATGAAACAAATTCATCATTAAGGAATTCCATCGGATTCATAAGAGCATATGATTCCTCTCGTATCGTATACGATAAGTTAGCATTGGGTATAATCAATAAAGGATAGGGTACTTTGTCCCATACTTTACCCGCTTTCACAATTACGTCGGTATATCCGAATGCCGAGAACCAGAAACGTTTCTGAATGCCCAGTTCCGTAAAATTCATGTTATAACGACTTTTTAAAATGCCTTTTATTCCCACTGTATGACTTAAAGTAAATACAGGCGCATCCCTACTTATCGGGAATCGATTACTTTTGGTCTGATAATATTTCTCATTAGGAGCATACCTTAACTTTATCTCGGCTTCAGCCATCGAATAGTCTTTAAGACGTATACCGTTTCCCTGAATAAATGGTACCCATGGAGTAGCATATTGCGTTTTATATCGTAAATTCAGCCCATAAGAAAAACCGGTAAGATGTTCCCTTAAATACGATACCTCGGTATTTCGCTGATAAACGACAGATGTATCCCTCATGCGTTTCAAAGACATAAATATATTGTCTTTGTTTGTATAAAGATAATGTTGTCCCAACTCATTTATATCATAACTATGTGAAACTTTTATCGAATGTATAGGAAATTCCCGAGCATGATATTTTTTTTCATTGAAAGAATATTCTAATTCTCCGCTATACTTGAATTTTTTGTCTTTAGTTCCATAAGCAACATATCCCCTGGCAAAAAGATGCGGATTAAGGTTAGCCGTAGTGAGCCCCCCCACTCGAAAACGTGCCCCTTCGACAGAATTACCACTAATGGTAGTATTCATAGGTCCGAAATCGAATTTGCTATCAGGTCCCGTTTCAATATACCCCGATACAAGTATCTTAATTACTTTTTCTAAATAATAAAACACAGGTACCGATCGCAATTTAACCAACAATTTATCCACCGCATTCTCTTTATTATTCACAGGAACATGCCGGTTATCGGCCCAATAAGCCTCCGGCTTAATCTCTGCATCGTCCTCTATAATAATATTCCCCTCTTTTGAAAAAATCGACATATCCGGAGGCGGTGCAAAAGAAAACTTATCGTATGTAGTCAACCGTCGTGCATATAATCCTTGCGTATGAGGCATAATTCTAAATTCGACAATTATATCGTCTTTCGTTTTTAAACGAGTTCCATCTTTCGTCCGAATAAAGTCTTGACTAATGGTCATATTCTCTACATAATTGAGATTGATGTCTTTAGGAACATTTAGCTTTATTTCTTTTATAAAATAGGTAGAATCAAGTGTAACATACATATGCCCCGTAAACCCGAACGATTCAGAATTAAAAGGTACGAAACCAAGATCTACACAACGTTCACCGCCCACATCGAGAGTATCGAGCAAATAAAATTTATAAAATGAAGTCGCAATATGTGATAACGGACTGACAAAACGATTCAGCATGAGATTGATATCATTATCGAAAATATTTATCTCTTTAAATACCTCATCATAAAACTGCTGTAAACTTTCCTGATTAAACATTTCGTCTATGCCGGCCCGTTTTATTCCCGTTACCAGTTTTTTTTGGGTATTGGGGTCTTTCCGATAATAATTATCCGCAATTTTTTCTTTTATAGATACCGTAAGAATAGGTTTTCCCGATACCTCCGATGTATCTACATAATCGAATATAAACTGAAACTTCTTAAATATCCATTTCTTTTTTTGTTCCTCCGAAAAATCATTTAACGCTATGGTCATTTTCTCATACTCCTCATAGCTGAAATATTCTTTTTTCTTCGGATCATTATCATCTTTATGATCGATAACTTTTTTAACGAATTCTACTGCCGGATTTCCTTTTTTCTTGTATTTTTCTTTACCCGGCCTTACTACAACCTCTTTTTGCTCATAAACTGCGGGCGACATCGCAATATTAAGCGTATTGGTTTGTCCCGGAATTATCTTCACTGTCTGCTCGATGTAACCCAATGTAGAAAAAACGACATAAGATGCTTTAGACGTAGAACGCAGTGTAAATTTACCGTCTAAATCGGTATTTGTCCCCGATTGTGTACCTTTAAGATATACCGAAACGAAAGAAAGCGGTTCTTTGGTCAGCGAATCGGTAACAATTCCCGTCACAACAGTTGCCTGCTGCGCAGCTATCCTTGCCGGTAATATTGTACTTACAAGTAAAATAAACAGAATAGTAAGTATCCGCTTCTTCATATCCTTTCATTTTCGAGGGGCAAATTTAGGCAAAAAATGAAAACTAAACACATTAAAAAAGTTTTCTATCTAATGTTTAACATAGTTTAATCACTCCTTTTCACCATTCCATTTATTATACCGGAAATAGAACTTATCTTTACGAAAAATAACGCATTTACGTTACTAATGGCTAAAGAAATTGAACGAAAGTTTTTAATAAAAACAAGTGAATGGCCGGGATGTTCGCGAAAGACATATTTTAAACAAGGATATCTTTCTGCCGACCCGGAAAGAGTCGTGAGAGTAAGGATAGCGGGAGAAAAGGCTTTTATAACTATAAAAGGGGCTAATTCGGGTATTGTCAGAAATGAATATGAATATGAAATTCCTGTCGATGATGCCCATCAAATGCTTGATAGCCTTTGTCACAAACCCTTAATCGAAAAAATCAGATATTTTTACCCACAAGAAAATCTGGTATGGGAAATAGATGAATTTTTAGGAGACAATAAAGGTCTTTTCATAGCAGAAATAGAATTACCCTCAGAAGATTATGCATTTTTTAAACCTCAGTGGATAGGGGAAGAAGTCACCGGTGATAAACGTTATTATAATTCCAACTTAGTAAAGAACCCATATAATAAGTGGTGAAAAAAGGGGCGCAACCCATATGCTTCTTCCCAACCCCTTTTTCTCATTTATTACTGCATTACTGATCTTTTCCTTTCATTTCTTCATCATTAAGTATTTTTTTCAACTTTATTAACCTGGATTTTTCAGAAACCGCAAGGTTTTTCTTTTCTCCCGGATCATTTTTTGTATCATATAACTGTGGTAACGGATTATTAGCCAGCTCTATTTTTGTATAATAATCTATCGCCGCCCCTGAATTCGGCTGTATATATTTCCATCCTTCGGAGGTTAACACCGACAAATTATTATTTAAAGATTGCTCTATAACATAATCTCTCCCTTTCGACGACTTCCCGAGCCATACCTCTAACTGGTCGCGGCTGTCTGGTGCTACCGTATCAGCTAAATTTACACCGATAAGTTTAGCAAGAGAAGCAAACCAATCGATTTGCGACACCAATGCATCACTTACTTGCGGCTTAACTTTACCCGGCCAACGAACGACACAGGGTATCCGTGTACCGGCTTCGAACGAACTGTATTTTCCTCCCCTGTATTTTCCCCAAGGTTTATGATCACCAAGCATTTGCCACGCCAGATCGGCATATCCGTCATTTACGACGGGCCCGTTATCACTCGAAAGAAAAATCAATGTATTCTCTGCTATCCCCAAACTGTCGAGCAATCCGATAACTTTTCCAACCGTATAATCGAACTCGAGAATAGCGTCACCACGCGGTCCTAATCCGCTTTTTCCCGTAAATCGAGGATGCGGTACCCGAGGTACGTGTATATCGTTAGTCCCTAAATATAAGAAAAAAGGACCGTCTTTATATTTTTCGATAAAACGTAGTGCATTTATAGTAATTGTATCTCCTATATTTGCATCTTTCCACCGAGCCGAGTGGCCTCCTTTCATATAACCAATACGGGGTATACCGCTTATCACAGACTGGTCATGTCCGAAATCGGGATGCATAACAGTCGCCAATTCGGGATGAGTTGTATACGTAGGTTCTCCGGGAAAAGGTACCTTATAACTAACTTCGATAGGATCATTCAAATCGAGATTTTCTACTTGCTGATTTTTTATCCATACACAAGGTACCCGGTCGCCGGTCGCCGCCATAATATAGGAATAATCGAAACCGATATCTGCAGGTCCGGGGGTAATTTTATGATTCCAATCCTGTGTTCCTACACTATCCCCTAAACCCAGATGCCATTTCCCGATTACAGCAGTTTCATATCCTGCCTGTTTAAACATATCAGCTATCGTCATTCGTTCCGGCGGTATAACCATGCCAGCATCTCCGTTCGCTATACCTGTACCCTTACGACGCCACGCATATTCACCGGTAAGCATCGCATAACGGGATGGAGTACTGGTAGATGCACACGCATGAGCATTTGTAAACCGGATACCTTCACTGGCCAAACGATCTACATTGGGTGTTTTAACCGACGAAGTACCATTGCAGCTGAAATCGCCATACCCAATATCATCAGCATAAATAAAAATCACATTCGGCCGAATGGCCGATTTTTTTTCTTGTAGATGTCCTCCACAACCGGCAAGCGCTACTAAAGCGACAGAAGATAATAAATTACCTGGAAATAATAATTTCATAATCGCGATTAATTTATTGTGTTTAACATTGAAATAGAGGGCTAAATATACAAAAAAAGAACTAATATTCATCTTTTTTCGATAATCGAATAACAAACAGAAAACTGCCGTTATAATAAAATACCTAAATATAGTGATTGCACATAACTATAAAACCTTTTTACTTTGTACGTGTTAAGTTTTTAAAGTCATAAGATACTTCTAATTATGTTTGAAATATCCGGCCGGAGATCATTCGCTCTTTCTCCGTGCCGGAATATTCGATTTCCAGAGGATTATCTTATCTTTGAAGCAAACAAAAAGAGGAATTCTGAATATGACAAAAATACATAAATTCGGGCCGAAAGATAAAATGAGTCTTCTTATAGAAGAAGAATATACTTTATTATCTGTGTTAAGCCGCTTCGGTATATCTTTAGGATTCGGTGACAAATCGGTAGCAGAAGTATGCGAGTTGCACAAGGTGGATACCGCAACTTTTCTGGCAGTCGTTAATTTCTTGAGCGAAGATGATTTTGTACCGGAAAACAGTTTCGGTAAAATATCGCTTCATTCGCTTATCAGCTATTTACAAAATGCCCACCAGTATTTTCTTGAATTTAAATTACCCTCGATACGTAAGAAACTTATCGAAGCCACAAATTATTCCGAACAGGACGTTTCTTTCTTAATAATGCGTTTTTTCGACGAATACGCTAACGAAGTACACAAACATATGGAATACGAAAATAAAACCGTATTTAAATATGTAGAAACATTACTTGCCGGTGAAAAAATGCCGAATTATAATATTGCCGTTTTCAGTAAACGCCACTCTCCAATAGGACTGAAACTGGCTGAACTAAAGAATATCATTATAAAATATTATCCGGCTAAAGAAAGCTGTAACTTACTAAATGAAGTACTTTTCGACATATTTTCATGTGAAAAAGACCTCGAATCGCACTGTAAAGTAGAAGATTATTTGTTTGTTCCTATTATTACCGAATTAGAAAAAGAAAAATAATAAAATGAGCCGCGATTTGTTGAAAATAGCCATTGCCGAACCGTCGGTTATTATACGCAGCGGAATAGCGGCAGTACTGAAAAGAATACCGGGTTTTAACATACAGCCGATCGAAGTCGTTACGATAGACGCACTTTCTGATTGTATGCGTATGCACCGGCCTGATATACTTATTATCAATCCCGTATTTTTGGGATACAATGATATCCCTAAATTCAAATCGGAGTGTGGTTGTCCCAGAATAAAATGTATCGCATTTCTCAGCGCAATGATGGGCGATACGATCCTTAAAAGTTTCGATGAAACGATTTCGATGTATGACGATACCGAAACCATCACCGCCAAATTTAATGCTTTGTTTGATAATACCGAAGCAAACGATCCCGAAACCCTGATCCTCAGTCCGCGTGAAAAAGAAATAGTTGCTGCAGTCGCCCGCGGACTGACGAATAAAGAGATCGCTGAAAAATTATACTTATCGGCACATACCGTAATTACACACAGACGGAATATTGCCCGGAAACTACAAATACACAGTGCCGCCGGTCTTACAATATATGCTATCGTAAACAAATTGGTCGAACTCGATGAAATAAAAAAAGACAATCTCTAAGATATTTGCTTCAAACAATTTCAGGACAAAATTAATAAAGAACATACAAGCCGATACTTTTGTTATATACAATATAATTTTCCCTACCCGATCGCTTTCGGAACCTAAAAAAGGGAATATTTTACCACAAACCTATACTTACATGGCATTTAAAATCGCATTTTTCGGAACAAAACCATATGATGAGAAATCATTCAACGAAGCGAATAAAAAATTCGGATTCGATATTCGTTATTTTAAAGGACATCTTAACAAAAACAACCTTCCTCTTACACAAAATATCGATGCTGTATGCATCTTTGTAAATGATACCGCCGACGCCGATATTATAAATGCTCTGGCTCATAACGGAGTAAAATTGCTCGCATTAAGAAATGCAGGATTCAATAATGTAGATTTGAAAGCCGCCCGAGGAAAACTACCCGTTGTGCGCGTTCCGGCTTATTCGCCTTATGCCGTAGCCGAATATGCAGTTGCACTGATGCTTACTCTCAACCGAAAAATACACCGTGCCTACTGGCGCACACGAGATGGTAATTTTTCGTTACACGGTCTTATGGGATTCGATATGCACGGTAAAACGGCTGGAATTATCGGCACCGGAAAAATCGCGCGTATCCTCATTCGTATCTTGAAAGGATTCGGTATGAATATACTCGCATACGATTTGTACCCCGATTATAAATTCGCCGAAGAAACCGGTATTACCTATACTTCTCTCGATGATCTTTACCGAAATTCAGACATTATTTCATTGCACTGTCCTCTTACAGAAAAGACTCGCTACATGATTAACACCGATTCTATCTCGAAAATGAAAGACGGGGTAATGATTATAAACACCGGCCGGGGGCAACTGATACATACCAACGCTTTAATCGATGGGCTAAAAGACAAGAAAATCGGTTCGGCCGGTTTGGATGTCTACGAAGAAGAAGGAGATTATTTTTATGAAGATAAATCAGACAAAATTATAGACGACGATGTATTGGCACGATTACTCTCTTTCAATAATGTCGTAGTTACATCGCATCAGGCATTTTTTACAAAAGAAGCGGTACAAAATATTGCCGAAACTACGTTACGGAATATTCAGGATTTTATTGAAGGCAAAACGCTCGTAAACGAAGTTATATACCAAAAATCATAACTCCGCCAATTTTCCCATAAGAAGATAACCCGTATGCGGAAAAATATAGTTTTTATACATTTAACCCGAAAAAAATACTATATTTGAGGCATAACATACCTAAACAAGCCTAAAATTATGAATCTTCTGGGAAATATTATTTGGCTCATTTTCGGCGGCCTCTTGCTGGCACTCGAATATTTTGTAGCCGGGATTATTCTTTGTATTACCATTATCGGGATTCCTTTCGGATTCCAGGTTTTTAAAATCGGGTTGTTAGCCTTGTTCCCTTTCGGCCAGAAAACAGTAGTCGAATCCGGAAAATCGGGCTGCCTCTATACGATAATGAATATTATCTGGATTCTGATCGGCGGGATATGGATTGCGCTTACTCACCTTGCACTCGGGTTACTTTTTTGTATCACAATCATCGGCATACCTTTCGGGATGCAACATTTTAAACTAATGGCTGTCGCTTTCACTCCATTCGGTCGTACGATTGTGCCCTGCTAAACGTATATTATCTTCATTAATTTTTAATTAATGAAAAAAGGGTATTCAAGGACATCTGTTGTATTTTGCCTTCTAAATATTATCTAAGTGACTGATATGCTGAATATGCGTAAATCACGCACATCGGGAGACAAATTTTTCCAATAATAAGAATCGCTCATTCCGCCATGTATTCTATTGCATATAAAAATAAGATAGTAAATTTTTCAGTCACCCTTTTTTGTTTGATTTAGTTTATTAATTATATCGTAAAATATGATATTGATCATTCCTAACATCGGAGGTTATTTTATTTGGTTATGGAAACATTACATAAAAGGAAATAAAAAAGTAAAATTAAGGGATCTTACCGATGATCAGAGTTGGAAAGCATGGTTAGTAGGAATAGTAATTATTGCCGTCTTTATTTGGATAAATATGATTATTGTAGCATGTGTTTATTAAACGATATATCTGATATTGAAGCAAATTATTTTAATTATATGATGAGAAATATAACAAAGAAAGATTTAGTAATATTGTTAAACTTTTTTCAAGCAATTATCATATTATCGGTTTCTATTAATTAAAACTTATGCCTTCTATTTCATATTTACACCCGTATAAAATGTTTACATTGTGTGATCTGAAACCGATAAATACGCATTAAATACCGCTTAATCGATAATTAATCATACATTTTAAGTCACCATTGATACAAAATATTGTAAATGTTGAAAATATATGTATTTCCGAAAAAAATTAATAGGATACAAATTCCAGCATACAGTCTATCATTTTGTCACCATTCGATTTATTACATTATAGCAGCTACATTTACCTCCCAATTTTTTAAATTAAATCTGTATATTTTCGTATATTTGTAACATATTGCAAAAATAATTTGCTATGACATAAACGAATTTACGACATATAACATAAAAAGCGTTAGCTTTATTTCTTGCTTTTGAAACTTGGCCGTTTTAATCGCAGACAAGAGTAAAGTGTATACGCTCACGTTTACGTGGGCTTTACTCATTTATTTGTCTGCACGGTTGGCCAAGACCTCAAAAGCAAATGAAAGGTACTGTCCCACGTTTTTTATGTATAATTTTATAAACTTGCCGGGGGACGGGCAAATAAATCTATAATTACATGAAAAAACATTTAATTCTTACGTTCTTGGTTGCAGCCATTCTTGGCGGCTGTAGTCTATCGTCGTCCGATAAAGGATGGGAAACCGATGATATGCGGTATATTCCCCTTTTTCGCGAAGCCACCGACGCCGTTTATGTCGATACGGAAAAAGGTACGGTAAACGGTGGTTATACTTCTGCGGGGCTATATTATGACGGACTTGCACTCGTAACAAATGAAGACGGCTGCTATTACGTCGATTACAACGGCATTCAAATGGGCCAAGAAACCTATTTAAATGCCACTATTTATGATGGTAATATTGCATGGACAGTAAAACCGGGCGGACCTATAACCGCTATCGATAAGAAAGGCAATATACTTTTCGAGTTTAAACAAGCAGAAAACGCATATGCGTTTCATAATGATTTAGCAGTTTATGCCGATGCGGATGGCAAATGGGGTGTTGTTGATAAAAAGGGGAATATCGTTGTTACACCCCAATGGGGAAAAGTGGGCCCGATGTTTGTAAACGGTCTGCTTCCGGTTCAAGATAAAGAAAGCGGTTATTGGGGCGTAATCGATAAAAAAGGAGAAATAATGATCGAATGCCAATTCGATGAATTGGCGACATCAGATGTAGAAGAAAACTTTAAACAAAACTATGTACAAGCATTAAGAGAAGGACGCATTCCGGTTCTAAAAGGGAATAAATGGGGAATTATCGATAAAAAAGGCAATTTTATCATCAATCCACAATTCGACGAAATTCTGATCGATGGAAAAAACTATCTTTTCCGTAAAGGTGATTATTGGGGATGGTGCGATAAAAAAGGGCAATATTTAATTAATCCTCAATTTGAAAATGCCCACTCTTTTGGCTCTGAGGATTACGCCGCCGTAGAAAACGAAGAAGGTAAATGGGGTTACATCGACCGGGAAGGTAAATGGAAAATCCAGCCCGAATACCGAAGTGCAAAACCCTTCCTTACATCGGGAGTGGCACCAGTACGTGATAACGGAAGCCGGGAATGGGGCCTCATCGACAAATCGGGTAAATGGGTGGTAAATCCGCAGTTCAGAAACATTTTTGACATTGCCGTTGACAATCGATTAATGGTACAGGATCAATCCCGTAGTTTCGGTATAATTGATCTCAAAGGTAAATATATTGCGAATCCCGATTACGAAAACGCCCCGGTGTCCCTAATACATAATGTTTCCGGTATAGGAGTTTCGTATAGTGTACAGAGCGATTTTACTGATCTACCGGTTATCGCCGGATTAATTGAATCTAAATTATTATCACTCAAAACGTCAACAGTGGGTGAACTCTTAAAAACATACAATTTAAAAGAATCGAATTTCTCTAAAGGAGACGGAAGTGCGACTTTGTATCATAATAACGATACTCGCGAAGTAAATTTTAAAATAACAATACCGGGAACCAATGCATGGAATAAAGTTTCGGATGGCTGGTTTGGTTATAATTATACATTTAATCCGGATGCTCCTGTCAATAGTTATATCTTAACGGTAAATTTAAAAGATAAAGCATGGCGTTTCGTAAATGAAATTTTCGAGATTTTGAAACAGAAGTATTCCTACGATTCAGAAAAACAAACATTAGCCATTCCCGGCTATCAGGTTTTGGCTTTCCCCATTACAAATGGCGGTATTGTGTTCCATATTAAGACAAATAATAACGATAATATTTAAATTTCATGAAATCAATATTTTCTGTATTTATTTGTTTATTATATAGCTTTACCGCATTGGCACAGGATAATTTGGAACGAGGAAAAAATTATTATAATATGCAGTGCTATCAAGAAGCGCTTCCTCTTTTACAAACAGCAGCCAAGGAAGGATTCGGGGAAGCTTGTTACCTGCTGGGACAGATGTATTACAATGGTAAAGGTACTGCACAAAACCATAACATTGCATTTCGAATGTATCAGCGCGGGATAGAGTACGGATATAATAGAGGAGAAGCTGAACTGGGGTTGATGTATGAACAAGGTCAGGGATGTGCCGCCGATACTGTAAAAGCTTTCTCGCTTTACCGAGAAGCTCATGCCAAAGGCGATCTCATCGGTTCCTATAGATTGGCGATTTGTTATTGGAATGGAGAAGGGGTAACTAGAGATCGAGTCGAAGCATTTAAAATCTTGAAAATGTTGTATGAATGTAAAGATTTCATTCAAAATTATTTGTGGGCTTATTATTGGACTTGTTCTTTATTGGGCAATTGCTATGAATACGGTTGGGGAACTAACATAGATATTACTACAGCCGTTCAGTTTTACAATAGAAGCAATAAACCGCAGGCTCTTTACCATGCGGCTCTTTTAATCGACCAACATAAACTCGGACATATAAGCGGAATTAACGAAGGTAAAGCCGGACTTATTGTTAGTGCGATCAACGGAGGGGTCGAAGATGCAAAAGCTTACTTCTTACTCTCCCTATGGTTACCTAAAGGAGGGCCTATAGGAGGAAATGATTCTAACCGATTCGAATACTTGCTGAAAGCCGCAGAAATGGGTTACGGCCCTGCTCAAAAAATGTGCGGCGATTGGTATAAAACAGGAAAAGGAACTGCTGTGAATTTGGTAAAGGCTCGCGAGTGGTATGCTAAAGCGAAAGCCAACGGTGAAGAAATTACTGAATAAACTTAATTGAAGTGAACCCCATAGTTGAACTAAAAACTATTCGGGTTCACTTCAAATCTTACATAGGCACTTTATTTGTATCTAAATACCATTATAAAAATAATATCTGAAATATTATTCTATTTCTCCTGTCGTTGAGTACTTTTTAGAAATTGAAACATTTAATAAACCTATCTTACCATAAATTATAAATACAAACTAATATTGTTATCTTTGTAACTTTAACAACAGCATTATTGCATTTATTCCTAATTCGTTGCGAGTTGTATTTTGCTTCCAAGATGTTATCTTTGTGTGATCAGAAGCAGCTACCCTGTGAGTTGGTAATATTCAAACCGCGTTGTATTTTGCTTCCAAAATGTTACCTTTGTGTGATTAGCAACAGCCTATGGTTGCGCCATATTGCAGGGAAGTCAGTTGTATTTTGCTTCCAAAATGTTACCTTTGTGTGATTAGCAACAGCTACAAGGAACAGATAAAATATACCAAGTCGGTTGTATTTTGCTTCCAAAATGTTACCTTTGTGTGATTAGCAACAGCGTTGGAAGCGTTCAAACGTCAGTACGACCGTTGTATTTTGCTTCCAAAATGTTACCTTTGTGTGATTAGCAACAGCTCGATATACGTAAATCACTATTAATCTGGCAATTATTCACACATTTAGGATTATAAAAAATGAGCTTTATCACAAAAAAATCTGCCCTTCGGACAGATTTTTTATTTCTATCAGATAGTAATTTCTCTCCTATCAGTAGAATAAACAATTAAAAAAGTTCCAGTTGCATATAAGTATCAGGGATTTTCTGTGCCTTTTCTCCATAAAATATTTCGATATCTCCAAATTGTTTATCAGTAATACATATAATCGCAATTTCACCTTTCGGAGGAATCATCTCCTTCACACGATTTATATGTACCCGGGTATTTTCACGACTCGCACAATGCCTCATATAAATTGAGAACTGAAACATGGTAAAGCCGTCATCCAGTAATTTCTTACGAAACTCGACATACAATTTACGGTCTTTTTTCGTCTCGGTAGGTAAATCAAACAACACCAATATCCACATCACTCGATACTCGTTAAGCCGTTGCATACTCAATCTACTTTATTTCCGGATAAGCAATACGTCTTTGTTCACCCGTATAGCAGGCGGCAAGAGACGATGTTGTAAGTCCGGCAGCAATCAAAAGCGGGCTTCTTCGTCCGTTAATTATCACATCGAGAACAGGTATCGATAACAACTTTTTCTTTATATCTTTAGTTAATTCATTTACGACACCCTGTTCTTTTATGATTTCAAGAATAACCCGATCTACATACGGGCGATAAGGTTCCATAATATCATCCGCTAAACAAAACGCATTATAACGATTATGATGATGTATTCCTAACGTGGGCAACAAACCGCTGCCGACAAGAGACCGAGCCATTATCGCTCTAAGGATAGCATACCCATAGTTCAGCATATGGTTAGGAGATATACCTTCTCTATCGCGCGTAAAGCCAATCACATCGGGGAATAAATTTTTCCAGTAATATACGGCGGCACGGCCCTCTAAATTATCGGGATCCCCGCTTTTTACATCTTCGGCCCAACGTAACATATTTTTCACGACTACGCCATGTTCCAAAGACAGCACGGCAGCCTGATTATAAATTTTCTGTCGTATCGTCTGCTGCCATAACTGTTTTTTAAGAGGTAAACTTGCGTCTATTTGATACTTAAAACGTTCCTGTTGTATCGTATTACCATAAAGAGGTAAGTGCAACCCCACTGGCATATGCTGGGTATCACAAGTAATTACGGCCGCATTATTACCTAATAAAGCCGATAAAACAGGTTGTGTGAGTGTTATTTGTTGATGATCGAGAATTACGACACCTATGTCCTCAACTGGAATGGATCTTCTTGAGTCCTGCTTGAATTTATCAGGCAACGCTGCATTATTTTCTACTTCCGGCAATTTAATAAACAGTTGATTATGCTGCAAACTTAAATAAACCGGATTCCCGAAATATAATGTCTTTTTAATCATGACTTATATTTTTATCGTTTACCGCAATAATATTTCCCAATCGATCGGTCTTTATTTTGTAACATACCTGTTTTATCATTTTTCCACTATATATATCTCGTCCTATTTTATTCATCTTCTCAAATTCGATTTTATCGACAATAGGAATCGCGACTGTATGCGGCACGTAAAAACTATCTTTATCGGTACAACTTACCATTTTATATATACGCGGAAATAAACTTTTTATATCCGACCAATCGATATGTCCGGTCGCCAATTCTTCTTCTGTGGGAACATATACAAGATCTCCCGGAGACAAACCAAATAAAAGATTCCATTTCTTAGAGCCATTTTTATCGGTAAAATACTTCGATTTATCATAAACCTTTTCCCCTTGCCTGCAACGCTCGACAACAACATTTAAGGGAACAGACTCATATTGCCGGTTACCTTCTTCATCGGTATATACTGCATAAAAAAGATTGGTTCCCGATGCCGCTTCAACATATTTCGTTTTCTTGTTTCCTTCAGACCCGACAACGAATTTACACCCCAAAGGTTCGGAACAACGCACCTTATATATCGGATGATGGAATTTTCCATTATTCAACTCAGATATATTACGATTCATAGTCATTATTCCTTCGGGAGAGAATGCCATACCCGGATTTTCTTTTATATTATCGCCCTCACATTCGTCATATTTCGATAAATGACGAAGCAATATTTTCTGTATTCCCGTGTCGGTGACAGATAATATTTTTTTACGGGTAAAATCGGGACCCAACGCAGTCCTCGAAGCTATTATATCGGAATCACTATAATAAATTTCTACCTTTGCGATGTCTTTTCCTTTATATTTATAATCGTTTCCTTTAAAAAATTTCATTATTTCCTTATGCGTACCGTATTTCGCTATCAATGATCCTATATATCGCTTCAAGTCTTTATCTGCAATCATTTCCCAATCTTTCACCGCATTAGAAAGTGATGTTTGTTTTTTCTTTTTTAAAGTCACTTTACCATAAAAAGTTTCTTTGTGTAAAGGTTTACGCACAGCCCAATGATTTTCGGAAGATTGTAGAACCGAAACTTTTTTCCTGATTCCGTTTTCATCGATACTCCACTTTCGATACCGGTTATTCGTTTTATTAATTATCCTGAGATTTTGTTTGAAACTCACCAGTGATCGCGATAAAATCTCTTTGACCTCTTGTGTAAAGGTAGGCCATGGCTTTTTAAAAATCCACTCATAATTAGAATGTGAAGTATCCCATTTTTTTTCACACAATATATTTCTCATTATATACGGTCCTTTTTTATCTTTATCTTTCGGATCGTTTTCATTGGCATGCCTGTTACTTAAATAATTAATATGGTTTACAGTCATTACCGCAATCAAAATCGCGTCAAGTATATGATGCCGGTGATCGAGCCGCTTTTTCTGTACCGTATAATTAACGTCGGAAGGAACGGATGTAAGAAAATATCTTTTCCCCTCTTTCTGAGTCCAATACCCGTAATTTTCAGAATGGGTTATTTCATTCAAACGTTCGAAACGATGATATATCAAGTCATTCCAGACATCGTCGAGCCCCCACGATCTCCTCAATCTCGCGGTATGTTTCCCATCACATACGACCATATGTTTCGATTTGTCTTCCTGTTCGTCCTCTTCTCTAATCACATTAGACAACAAAGACTTTACGATACGAGCGATATACCGGCTATCGTTCATTTGGCGTTGTGTAAAATTCTGGGGAACATCTTCCATCAGAAGATTTTTCATTTTTACCGGATTATTTTTATAATTTTCCCTGACATAAGCAACATATTGGCCGGGAGATAATAAAGGAATATCCAAACTTCCTTTATTTATATATTCATATGCCAGCATATTATCTTTTTGCCTATTTACATAGGATTCACAAATTACCTTATTATTATACGAATCGTCGAAATAACGCTTCTTGGGAATAATATGTTCTATTTGATATTCGGGAGTAAATAACCGACTCAGGGGTATCATTTCACCGGTGTACGGCGAACGGTACTTTTGCTCGAGCCATAATTTATACCTAAGTAATTCACTTCGGGAAGGATTAGATGAACGCGATATCTTTTCTATATCTTCCGGAATATCTTTTTGAGTACACAAAACATCGGTTTCATATATACGTAAAATTTCTTGTTGGGAAGGTGAATATGGCCTTATCCCCTTAATATCTTCAGACAAAGACAAAAGTAAAGCGCGTATACGCCGATTGGTATTTTCATTCTCGATATTTCTCTGGGATTCCCGGCTTCGTTCATCTTTCGTTTGTTTCATCTCTCTACCCATTTCGAGGTGTATTTCATCAAAAAAACCGGGGCGTCCGTTACCATAGTAATCCCATATTTCGGCAACAACCCGCAAAGTCTCGGTAATAACCTGTTCTACAATCGGATTACGCAAAGAATACTGGCGAAATTCATCACGCAAATAACTCCGGATATCCTCCGGTGTTTTCCAATAACGTATATCTCCCGACTCGGAATGACGGTTATATACGACATAACAAGCCTGCCAAAGGGGCATTCCGTTAAAATCGTCGATACTTGTTTTTTCACAAACTTTTTCACGTGCCCGATCGGAAACACCTGGGTCGTACTCTCCGTTAATAATTTTCAGAATACGCTCTTCTACCTCGAAGCCTATATTTTTTTTATCCCAATAACTTCCCATTCTCATCAACGGCAATAACTTACGTATCGCCTTTTCGGAATAAGCCCCGTATTCTTTTTTATAAGGAGAAATTTTAGAAAAAGTATCGACAAAAGCAGCCGGTAAATCATATTTCGCCGCAAATTTTTTCAAAGCCTTTTCAATTTCCCGGCGATCTTCTACCGAATACAACAAATGCCAAAGTGAAATCTCGATTTCAGCTGTAAGGAAACTCCGTTCTATTCCCGCTTTTTGTAATGCCAATAGTATTCCCGCACGTGTTTCATTACAGGGATAGGCTTTGTTTTCGATAAAATTCCATTTATAACGTTTTTCTCCTTGTTTCAACTTAAATGCCGGATATTTAAAAAATCCTTTCTGATCGATCTCCTTTTTTTCATTCAACCAACTAAACAAACCAGCATAATCCTCGGCGGTTTTCAGAAAATCGGAAGTTACGTCTGCTTCTTTTATTAAATTTCCCTCGACTTCAGATTCCCGTGCATATATACGCAGATTTTGAATAAATTGCCATAATCTGAACTCTTGAAATAACGGATGCGAACGGGCGATGCATTTTACCGGAACCCGTACTTTTTCTCCTGCTTTATTTACGTAATACCGGGTCTCGTATGGACAATCGTCGAGCTGTGAGTTTTTAATTTTCAACGGCCGATGATAAAATATAATATCATTTTCGAGTAAATAAGAAATATCCTTTCCTAAAATACGTTTACGATGTTCTTCATTATTGGGATACAATTGCAGTATGCATTGTTTATAGAGTGAAGCATCTCTCAATTCGGGATGATATTTCATTTGTTCCTTTAAAATAGCATTCAACTCCTTTCTATAATGATCCCGTTCGATCGTAGCGACCAATTTCCCCTTTATCTTCACTGAAGGATTTTCTAATATATGATCATATATATAAGCACCTACGGTAAGATTACTTTTTTCGATATCGCTTTCGGTCTTTTTCTTAATCAAAGTCCAGTCGTTTTCCCCGGGCGCCCTGAAACTACGTTTTTCCCGACCGTCTTTATCGGTTTTTATATTACCTTTTTCATCGTAAAAAGTCGTAACGATAAAATCACGTACCGTGCCCTCCCAATCGTTTAAAGGTGTTTTACTCGTACGCCGGTATACCCACCCGTTTTCGAGTACGACCTCATACCATTGTTCTCCTTTCCGGTTTACTTCACCAACACGCACTTCTTTCACCAGCAGAGGATAATATTCTTCTTTTTTCCCTTTCTCCTCTTTTTCTACTTCACCTCTTAACTGATAATAGCCTCTTTTATGATTGAAGTTCAACAAAATCCACGCTAATTCCTCTTTTTTTATTTTTTGAGACAAAGCCTTTTTACGTAAATAAAAAAGGGTCCAGTTATAAGGGACTTTTTTCCCTCCGCTTACCTTTTCGGGATATTTTTCTGCAAATTCGGATAACATTTCATTAAACGAATCGGTAAAGGCAAATTCGTATTTACCGTTCCCGAGTGGGGCAAAAGGAAGTTTTGGTTCCGATTCATCGATGAGTCGGCCATATTTACAGAAATCAAATTTCTCATCGAAATAAGATGGCAAAAATCCTAAAATATGTAATACACGCAAAAGCCGCTGACGGCGCAAACGATGTCTTTCTTTTAATCGGCGCATACTCCGATAAAGACGTCTTTCTGCTGTTTGTGAAACCGTAACGCCTTTTTCAAAATCAGATAACATACGTTGATTCATGGGTAATATGCGGCTGCCTGCAGCTATGATTTTCCCTTCTGGCCTTTCTACATTTTTCTCTATTAATGCCCATCCGATGGAATTAGGTCCCAAATCTAAGCCTAAGATTTTGCATGTTTCCATAATATTATTTATTTTGGTATTAAACTCTTAGTATTCTTTAAAGATAAATAATATAATTATTATTATCAATACTATTGTAAATATTAATTTTATTAGTTAAGTTTGTCATCATTTTGAAAGCAAAACACAATAAGGATTATTCCGTTGTGAAAACATTTAAGGCGGGACGCTTTTTTAAGCCTCTCGCCTTCTTTTTATGATATTATATTCTTGTTCTAAATCGAGAAATATTACACTCTTCATATTGTATTTGTTTACTAATCATCTTTCTGTGATCAACAACAGCTTTAGTTTCTTTTTTCTTTTCCCCAAAGAGCTGTAATTTGCTTTCGAAATATTATTTTTGTAGTTACATTATTTAAATCCAATTTTATAATTCAACAAGAACTATAAATTTGAAAATATAGTGGATAATTAAATGATGTATTGTATTTTGCTTTCAACATAACATCCTGTATTTTATATAGGATGTTATGTTACATTCACTTGATATATTTTTTTATCTTTTTCTTCTCAATCGTTAGAATTATTTTGTTTCCGAGTTTTATTTTTTTACTTACAGCCCATTGTATTTGAATGACCTGAAATTTTTTTATATCAAAAAGAAATTTTTTCATAATTATCTTTTTAAATTTTGTACATCATTTATATCCACTATATATTGATGTGAAAACAAAGAAATATAAAATTTGTAAATTACACAAATATATGAATACAAAATTTTTGATTTAATTTATCTGAAAAAACAAATATAATAAATATCCTATAGTGACTCAGGTACTTTATCCGAACGAGTTCCCATATGTCGTAACCAGGCGGGAACAATACATACTCCTATCGCGAGATACATATAATAGGTAATAATACGCCACAAAAAAGCAGCGACGAGCGCCATACCCACCACCGGGAAAAAATCATGATAATACTGGGTAAACATATACTCAGACAATCCGCTACCGCCGGGGGTGGGACTAACAGCCATCACCTGCCAGAGGACAAATTGCCGGGCAAAAGCCAAAAGATGGTTACCTCCTGACGAAAAGGCAAGCAATAAGGCATTTACCACCAGGTAACGAGAAGTCCACGAAACGATAGTCGCCCCGAAGGCTCCAGCCCAAAACTTAGCCGGCCGGCCGGCAATATCGTGTGAACTATGCACTAAATCATCGGCCATACGGGCAACCGGCTGCTGCCAATGCCTCAGCCATTTCATCGAAAACAAACGATTCAGAAAACTCCTTACCCACTCAGGCTTTTTAAAAAGAGCCAGATACAAAAAAACAGTCCAAAGTGTAATTAAGGCATATATTGTATAAAATAAAATACTTACCCCCCGTGTAAAAACTACCGATGTTCCGAAAAGATCATCAAAAGAAAAGAATAAACAAACCAACAGACAACTGATAACAAAAAACAGCTCGTCGAGAAAAAGGCATGTGATCATTAATGTCGTACTGCGACCCGCATCGATTCCCTCCCGATTAAGAAAAACCACGATCAAACTGCTTCCTCCTACAGCAGAAGGTGTTACTGCGGAAGTAAATTCACACAGCATATTTACCCGGAATGCCTGTCGCCAGGTGAGCCTGTTATCGGATACTTTACGATAACGCCACATAAGGCCGAGATCACGTCCGAACATTAATAGAAATGCAAGAAAAATAAAAAAAACAGAAGCCGGAGTAAACTTTAAATGCATAAATATCGAAGGGTCTACTTCTTTGTAAAACATGATGCCTACTACCACTAAACCGATTATAACGGGAATAAGCACATATACCGATTTAAATTTCTTAACCTCAGCCGACATTTTGCTTTTTCCTCAACTTTTATATCTTGCCATAATAGAACGGTAACGATCACAAACTTCTCCGGCAACATCTTCCCACGAACGGGCAATTGTTTTTGAGGCATTTACTCCCGCTTTTTTTATACGGCCCGGCATCACCATCAACGACATAATTTTATAAGCGAATTCTTGGGGAGTATTCCCCGACAGAAAACCATTTTCACCATCATTAATAATTTCGGCCGAAGTAGATCCTCCTACCAATACGGCAGGGGTATTCATAGCAGCCGCTTCGCGTACTACCAACGGAGCATTGTCATATAAAGAAGGAAAAAGGAACAAATCTGCTGCCGCATAATAACATTTTAACTCCTCTCGATCGGTTATTGTACCTTTAAAAATTACTTTATCATCGAGATCAAGCGAACTCACCAATTTCCGAAGACTGCCTTCGGCATATCCCGATCCGATAAAATACATATGATATGGCAAATTTTTTAATCGGGCAAGAGCCTCTACCAAAAATCTCAAATTCTTTTCCCATATATGCTGTCCTACGAATAAAAACATAAATTCCCCCGACAAAATATTTAAATCGCGTCTTTTCCTCTCTCTTAGTGCTCGATAGCCAGTCTCACCCGCAAAATCATTGCCATTATCAACTACTTCTACCCGACCTTTATAGCCGTATTCTCTTAATGTATCCTCAACCGATGCCTGAGGTATCCATACCTCATCGGCCGACTCATAAAAATGAACGACATTACGTACCAGATAATTAACTAATGATTTACTGGGAATAGCCCGTTCGAAATCAGACCGGTATTTAGAGTGAAACGTAGCAACGAGAGGTATATGCCGAGCATGTGCAATACGCATAGCTAAGGTACCTGAAGAAAAAGGACAATGCGCATGAACCAGTCCGAAAGGTAATCGCATGATGTGTGAATGAAACGTGAAATCGATGCGAGGAAAACCCAAACGATAAGGCTTACGCATAGGTAACGGTAAAGACGAATAACGATAAACAGGATAAGACTCATTATCCGAAATTCCGGGAGTTTTAGGGGTCACGACACATACATCCATTGCCTTTTGATGCAGCCAATAAGCATAATTGCGTGTCGTAAGCGACACCCCATCCATTATAGGAGGGAAACAATCATTGAACAAACCGATCATTTTTTTATTCATTTCGCAGGAAGATTATCTGCTAAATAAACAGTCTGCCGTTACAAAGGTTTAACAAATTTGTGAAAATCCCGTCAATTAAATAAAAAACATGAGAATAACCTGTGCGATAATCACCCTCAAAAACATACATAAAGGATATACCGTCGCATAAGCAACCGAAGGATTATCACCAGGCAGCGTATCATTAGCATAATTCAAAGCCATCGGATTTGCCATACTGCCGCATGCCATTCCAGCCACCGATCCGTAGTCTATTTTCATTATCTTTAATGAAACAAGAGCCATTATTACGACAGGAACAAATGTAATGGCAAAACCTAAAACAATCCACAACAAACCTTCGGGACGTATTACCGTTTCGAAAAAATGGCTACCTGCATCGAGGCCAAGACAAGCCAAATACATCGATAATCCCATAGCACGCAACATCAGATTAGCACTGCGGGTAGTATAGGTTATCATATGCAAACGAGGACCGAACGAGCCGATAAGAATACCCACGATAATAGGCCCTCCGGCAATTCCCAGCTTTACAGGCGTACTCATACCCGGAAAAGAAAGAGGAATAGCCCCTAAAGCTAATCCCAATACCATACCGATAAAAACGGCCACAAGATTCGGTTCTTTCAGACTTTTTACAGCATTGCCCAATACTTTTTCGACATTATGAATAGCGGCGGCTTCCCCAACAACCGTAAGACGATCTCCCATTTGCAGTATAAGATCGGGAGTAGCCAATAATTGCACTCCCGACCGGTATACTCGACTTATATTAATTCCATAATGATTACGCAAACGCAAAGAACTCAATTTTTTGCCGTTAATTTCAGGACGAGTAACAACAATACGTTGAGATATTAACTGGCTATCGATAGCATTCCAATCGATATCTTCCTTATTCCAATCTTTATTCTCATGCTCTCCGAATAACGCTGTAAGTGCATCCACATCTTTCTCAGAAGTTATTACGAGTAACCGATCTCCGTCTTTAAGTATTTTATCAGAAGTTGGTATCGTTACATTTCCATCTCTCCAAAGCCGGGAAATAACAAATTTTTTATTACTGAAATGAGCAATCTCTTTTATACTTTTACCGTATATACCAGGATTATGCACTTGAAACTCGGCTATAAATGTAGGGTTGGAATGATCATGTCCCGGCGTTTCGATATCTTTCTCGGAAACGAATATCTTGCGCACTACAAGAATGGCCAATATCACACCTACCACCCCCAAAGGGTAAGCCACAGCACAACTCAATGCCGGACCGTTAGCAGGCATCCCCATTTGTTTCAATGTTTGTTGCGCTGCTCCCAATGCCGGAGTATTAGTCGTCGCACCGCAAAGAATACCCACCATATCGGGCAATGACACTTCGGTCGTAAGATGGAAAACAACCGTCATTAACGTTCCCAGAAAAACGACACCTAATGCCAACAAATTCAACGAAATTCCACCTTTACGAAATAAACTAAAAAAGCCCGGACCTACCTGCAAACCTAAAGCATATACAAATATTACCAGGCCAAAAGTTTCTGCATAATTAAGCATTTGAGGATCGATCGCCAATCCCAGATGACCGGCAAGGATTCCGATAAAAAAAACGAATGTTACTCCCAAAGAAATACCCGCAATATGTATTTTCCCCAACGAAAGTCCGATCGCAGAAATAAGAGAAATAATGACCACCGACTGCACTGCCGAAGGAACAAAGAATAAACTATCCAACCATTCCATACAGGTATGAGTTTCATATTTTCGTTTCAGGCCACAAATATACAAAACATTTCTGCCGGCAAACAGTATGTGATAGAAAGTTTTTCATACGATAATTTTCCAGATATCCGGGAAAAAGTCAAAACAATATATAATTATCTTATATTCAAGCAATAGTTAATTATGGTAATATGGCTTGTTTATAAATTCCGAAGGTATGTAAAGCCGGGCAAGCTTTACCGTCTAAAATGCATAATCTTACTTTCTTTGCTTTTAAAGGATCAAAACGAACAATCCACTTATGACCGATAGACTGCAAATTTTCTGTCTCCGGTATTTTTTCCCATTTTTTCCCATCAACCGAATAATCTACCGACCAGCGTGTCGTACGATGTCCGAGTTGTATTACTTCCTGCAACATCAGGCAATCGAATGTCACAGGAGATTTTAAATCGAAAACTATCGAATCGGTCATATTTGAATCCTTAGAGGCATAATAAGTTTTCGACAAATTATCGATCAAATTTTTAGGTGCATATTGCTTCCCTCTTTGATGCAATGATTTCACCGAAGCACCAGTAAGCAAATTATTTCCGAAAGTGTCGTCAATCATTTTCCTGAGACCGGCAGCATTTATAGAATCCTGCGCAGGAACAAGTCCGCGCCGATCTGGAGCAAAATTCAACAACATAACGCTATTATGCCCTACCGAATTACAATATATATCCCACAACTGTTTAACCGTTTTTACATCTTTATCTTCATAGGAGTGATAGAACCAGCTCGGTCGTATCGATACATCCGATTCGGCAGGAATATAAGCACTTCCATTTACCTCTCCATGGTTCAGTGTTATACGATTATCATTCTCATCCCGGATACTTTCGGGATTTATTGTCGACCAACAGGGATTCCCGGCTATTCCAGACTCATTTCCAACCCATCTTACATCGGCAAAACAGTATGAATTTCTCGTACCGAATATAACACATTCAGGTTGTAAACGACGTACGATATTGTACCAACGCGTATACATGGAAATCGTAAGTTCATCAGCACCTGCACCATCCCACCATATTTCATACACGGGACCGTAATCTGTTAAGAGTTCTGTCAACTGATTTGCATAATAATCTTCGTAACGTTGTTTTGTATATAATGGAGATAAATGCTCGTGACGATCATGAGGCCCTAAATACAAGCCCATCCCTATACTATCTGCACGGCATGCTTCGGCATATTCCTTAACCAAGTTACCTTTTCCATTCCGCCAAGGTGAATTTTTCACACAGTAATCGGTATAGGCGCTCGGCCAGTTGCAAAAACCATCGGCATGCTTAGCAACCAGAATACCGGCGGGTATTCCGGCCGATTTCAATGTACCCGTCCATTGCCTGCAATCGAGTGCCGTAGGATTAAAAATAAAAGTACCGGCCCTACCGTCTCCTTCATTCACATTATTCTCGAACGTATTAATCCCAAAATGAAAAAAAGCAATAATTTCATCATTATACCATTTTATTTGTCTTTCGTTTGGGAGCGGCCCGCAGGGTTCGGGAGCCGGTTGTGCAAAAAGAGTAAACGTGTCGATACAAATAAAAGATAATAAAATAAATAAACAGGAAAATAAACTTTTCATGGTAAAATAATTAATAATTAAAAACGATATTTTTTTGTAAAAATAAAAGCTATTATTAATACAGCCTATTCTCTTTCGTTAATTTTAAACAAAAAAAGCACAGCGGAGAAAAGATTTAGATCTTTTCTCCGCTGTGCTTTTTATAAAATATATTGTATTAATCGTTCATCGACAGTAATAATTCTTCATTCGACGAGGTTTTTTCCATTCGGTCTTTAATAAATTCCATGGCTTCAATCGAATTCATATCCGAAAGATATTTACGCAAAATCCACATACGATTCAAAGTGTCTTTATCAAGTAATAAGTCGTCGCGGCGTGTACTCGATGCTGTAATATCCACTGCCGGGAAAATCCGCTTGTTAGATAATTTACGATCGAGCTGCAATTCCATATTACCGGTTCCTTTAAACTCTTCAAAAATAACATCATCCATCTTTGAACCGGTTTCAGTCAATGCAGTCGCAATAATCGTCAGACTACCACCGTTTTCGATATTACGAGCAGCTCCGAAAAAGCGTTTTGGTTTATGTAAGGCATTCGCATCTACCCCTCCTGATAAAACTTTACCGGAAGCCGGAGAAACCGTATTGTAAGCACGAGCCAAACGAGTAATTGAATCGAGCAGAATAACGACATCATGACCGCATTCGACCATACGTTTTGCTTTTTCAAGCACAATGCTGGCAACTTTTACATGACGTTCGGCAGGCTCATCGAATGTCGAAGAAATTACTTCAGCACGAACACTGCGAGCCATATCGGTCACCTCTTCAGGGCGTTCGTCAATTAAAAGAATGATCATAAACACCTCCGGGTGATTCTCGGATATGGCATTCGCTATATCTTTTAACAACATGGTCTTACCGGTTTTAGGCTGTGCCACTATTAAACCGCGTTGCCCCTTTCCTATCGGTGAAAACATATCTACCACCCGGGTAGAAATATTACCGTATCTTCCCGATGTAAGGTCAAATTTTTCTTCAGGGAAAAGCGGAGTTAAATGATCAAACGGCACCCGGTCACGCACATATTCTGGAGTACGCCCGTTTATACGTTCCACTTTTACGAGCGGAAAATATTTTTCGCCTTCTTTAGGAGGACGTATAGGCCCTTCTACAACATCGCCGGTCTTTAGTCCGAATAATTTTATCTGGGATTGCGAAACATATATGTCATCTGGAGATGTAAGATAATTATAATCGGAAGAACGCAAGAAACCGTATCCGTCGGGCATCATTTCCAATACTCCGCTACCGATAAGTATCCCTTCAAACTCATATGGTTTTTCTATTACTTTAGGTTCGGGCTGCGGTTGGGGTTGAGGTGCAGGCTGCGATACAACAGAGGGTTGATAAGTTTCCGCAGAAGCTGCGGTATTATTTGTATTAGTAAATTTTTGACGGTCACGAGGTACGAAACGCTGTCTCTCACTACGAGGGAAAAATGTTTGAAGATTAGAAGTGGGAGGAAGCTGTACATTATTTACCTCAGTTTGCGATTTTTCCTTGACAGAAGTTTCATTTACATCGGAATCGGTACTTTTATTTTCCGATTGGTCAATCTTCTGTTCAGGGGATGCTTTTTTAATGACTGTCTTTTTAGTGCGATGTATCGAAGCCGAAGATTCATTATCTTTTATCTCTTCAACAACGTCAGCTACAGTCTTTTCATCCACCCCTTCCACAGGAATTTCCAACGGCAACTCTCCCGTAACCGGTATTTCGATCTGCTCTTTCAATGCAGGGTGTGTAAACTTTGTTTTCTTTAACGGTTTCTGCGGAGCCACCTCTTCTACAGCTACATCTGATTTTCCGGTTTCGATATTACTATCGGCCTGAAATACGGCGGCATTTATCGCCTCAGGTGTTTCTTTTACTGTAATCGTTTGTTTTTGTACTTTTCGGGGACCCTTTTTAACAACGTTTTGTTCGGATGCTTTTTCAGCTGATTGAGCTTCTTTAGCTTTCGGATTGTTTTTCACTGTTTTCCGCTGTTTGGTATTTGTTTCGTCATTTTTTCCCGAAACCTTGATGGCTGCAAGATTGATAGCCTGCTGATCGAGTATTTTATATATCAGATCATCTTTTTTTAAGGTATCAACCTTTTTAATATCCATTTCTTTAGCGATGACTTTCAACTCCGTCAAGAGTTTGTCTTTTAATTCCAGAATGTTATACATGAAAATTTGCTATTGCTAGTGATAAAGTATTTCTTAATAATTTAACTCATCTTTCCCGTTGCCACCTTCTCAGATAAAGAGGCAAATATAATGTTTTCAGATCGAACAGGATTTTTTATTTGTTAGGAAATTGTGTGCAAGACACGGCTCACATAAGAAGCCTTCATTTCTTTACAAATGTAGATTCTTTTTTCTATTCAACAACAAATAATCTTAACAATAAGTTGAATAATTAACTATATTTCATAATTGATATTCAAAATCAACGTTGTTTCACAATCGATCTTATATTTTTCGGACATTCGTTCTCCTATTAACCAAATTATATCGTTTCCTGAACAAAGTAACCACGCATTTTCTTTTTCTACCCGACTGTATTTTCGGTCATTAAAATAATCGCTTAACTTCTTGCTACCCTTCATTCCAAACGGTGTAAAACGATCGCCTTTCTTCCAATGTCTTATTTCCAGAGGGAAAACGAGTTTTTCTACATCGAAACAAGCCGACATCTTATTTGTAGGAATCACAAAGTTTTCTCGATCCGAAATATAATTAAACGTCAATTTCAAAGGAAATGTAAGACATGTCGTTTCCCGATCGACCTGTATCGGAAGAAATTCATTTTCTCTACCCCCTAAAGATGTGATAATTAAATACTCCCTATCTTTTAACAAACGATAAGAAGGTGAATAAAACTCTTTACCGGAAATTCGCCCCAGCGATCTTATAATATCATCTAATTGCGAAGGTAAAAATCCATAAGAAGATAATATCTCATACAATAATGTACGGGGTGAAGGTTGACGATTAAGATTTTCGATTGAAACGCATACTTTTTCACCGGCAATTTCAACAACCTCTTTTTTTTGTCGTTCGATAGCATCTCGGTAAATAATTTCCGTTTCGCGCATGTTCGATGCCGTTCGACCGATCGTATCATATATCGCAGGGTTGATAGATTTTAATAAAGGCAATACTTGCAAACGTATCTTATTACGAGTATAAATATCTTCTTTATTGGTACTGTCGGTAACATAAGATAAATGCCTTTCCCTGAGATAAGCGTCTATTTCCAAACGAGATAAACACAATAAAGGCCTGACCACAAAACCATTTTTAGCATTTATACCCGTAAGTCCGGCTATACCGGTGCCCCTTATTAAATTCAACAAAACAGTCTCAACCGAATCGTCGCGATGATGTGCAACAGCAATATAAGACGCACCCGTTTCTTTTCTTATTCTTTCGAACCAGTCGTAGCGCAATTCACGACAAGCCATCTCTATCGACACTTTATGATATTTGGCATACGCTAATGTTTCGAAAACCGTTTCATGAAACGGGATATTCAAACGAAGAGCTATTTCTGAAGCAAAATTACGATCCCGAACCGACTCTTCACCCCTCAATCCGAAATTACAATGTACAGCAATACATTTATAACCCAAACGGCACAAAATATCGAGAAGAGCAACCGAATCGGCCCCTCCACTTAACCCGACAATTACGGGTAAAGAAAAATCAAAATCGAAATTCGTATCAATAAACGATCGTACTTTTTTTAACGTCTCGTTATCTTTCATTCCTGAAGTCAGTTACTAGGTATTTGCAAACGTACGTTTTTTTTTCGGCAGTATAAAATATTTACAACGAATCCTATCCGAAAAGCCGGTTATTATTATTAAATTTGCAGTTGAAAATCAGAAAATACATTTGTTATGATTAACAAGATCAACGATCTGAAGGCTGAGATCGAAGCGCTCAAAGCATCCAAGGCCGACGAACTCGAGGCCCTTCGTATAAAATACTTAAGCAAGAAAGGTGAGATTTCCCAACTTTTCAACGATTTCCGCAATGTTGCTGCTGAAAACAAAAAAGAAGTCGGTAAAATGCTGAACGAACTGAAAGAAAAAGCTTTAACTAAAATAAACGAATTAAAGGACAGCCTCGATAACAATATTACCGAAAACAACACGATCGATCTTACCCGTACGGCGTATCCGATAAAATTAGGTACACGTCACCCGATTTCTTTGGTAAAAAACGAGATTATCGAAATTTTCGGGCGCTTGGGATTTTCTATTGCCGAAGGTCCTGAAGTCGAAGACGACTGGCATGTATTCTCTTCTCTGAATTTCGCAGACGATCACCCCGCCCGCGATATGCAAGACACGTTTTTTATACAACGCAGCCCCGATGTTTTATTACGTACACATACCTCATCGGTACAAACTCGTGTAATGGAACATGCCGAACCTCCCATTCGTATCATCTGTCCGGGACGGGTATATAGAAATGAAGCAATCTCTTATCGTGCCCATTGCTTTTTCCATCAGGTTGAAGCATTATATGTAGATAAAAACGTATCTTTTGCCGACCTGAAACAAGCCCTGTTATTCTTTGCGAAAGAAATGTTCGGTCCAGACACGAAAATACGGTTACGTCCTTCATATTTCCCATTTACCGAACCATCGGCGGAAATGGATATCTCTTGTAATCTTTGCGGAGGAAAAGGCTGTGCGTTCTGTAAACATACCGGGTGGGTAGAAATTCTCGGTTGCGGTATGGTAGATCCGAATGTTCTCGAAGCTTGCGGTATCGACAGCAAAAAATATACCGGTTATGCCTTAGGGATGGGTATCGAACGTATTACGAACTTAAAATATCAGGTAAAAGACTTACGTATGTTCTCTGAAAACGATCAGCGGTTTCTCGAAGAATTCCAATCGGCACATTAAGAAAATAATATCCGAAACAAGAAGAATATAAAACTTACCGAAAAACGCAGGAATGAGCCAACCACACTAAGGATTTTTCTGCGTCTTTTTAATATTTACGAGGATGAAAATACAGGAACGTTACCACAAAGTTATCGAATGGTTTTCGACGAACGTACCCGTAGCCGAAACCGAACTACACTACAAAGATCCATTTCAATTACTCATCGCAGTCATCCTTTCGGCCCAATGTACCGATAAAAGGGTAAATATGATCACTCCCCCGCTCTTCGAAGCGTTTCCTACCCCGGAAGCATTAGCCGCCGCAACCCCAGAAACCGTTTATGAATACATTAAAAGTGTTTCATATCCCAATAATAAATCGAAACATCTCATGGGAATGGCACGTACTTTACTTACCGATTTTAACGGTGTTATTCCCTCTGATGTGGACGAATTACAGAAATTACCCGGTGTAGGACGTAAAACGGCAAATGTGATCGCATCGGTCGTATTCAACAAAGAAGCCATGGCTGTAGATACTCATGTATTCAGAGTTTCGAACCGTATCGGGCTTACCGATAACTCGAAAACTCCGCTCGAAACCGAACGTACCCTCGTTAAATACATACCTGGGCATTTACTTCCCATAGCGCACCACTGGCTTATTTTGCACGGACGCTATATATGTGTTGCTCGTAAACCTAAATGTCTCGAATGCGGTATACGTGAATTCTGCAAAGAATTTAACAAAACAATAAAAAAATAAATACGTCGAGCAAGAAAATATAAGAGTACCCTATTCTGCGATTTCACCAATCTCGGCTCCCGAATAAGCAATCAGGTCAGAAGGAGATAATTTCAACTGTAATCCCCGTAAACCGGCACTTATATAAATATATTCGAAATCACTTGCCGTATGGTGTATATAGGTTGGAAAATGCTTCTTCATCCCTATCGGAGAACATCCTCCTCTGATATAACCGGTTACAGGAAGAAGTTCTTTCACAGCAAGCATCTCGGCACTCTTATTACCCGAAATTTTTGCTGCAGCTTTCAGATCGACTTCTTTATCTCCGGGAATCACACACACGAAAATGCCGTTACGATCACCTCTCAACACAAGAGTTTTAAAAACCTGATCGATATTTTCTCCCAACTGTTCGGCCACATGGGTTGCAGCTAGATTATTTTCATCAACTACATAAGATTCCAGTTCGTATTTTATTTTTGCCTTATCAAGTAACCGGGCGGCATTCGTCTTATTTATTTTCATAACATATTAACCGTTATTTACGGCAAAGTTATAAAAATTTATCCCAGGTAATATCGTCTTTCCGGTCTTAAATCAGTACCGAGTTCATAGATAAGAGGACGACCGGTAGGTATTTCTTCGTATACGATTTCCGCGGGTGTCATTTGCTGCAAATACATTACAAGTGCTCGCAAACTATTCCCGTGAGCGGCAATCATTACTCGTTTTTTCTTCTGTATTTCAGGTAGAATCAGTTCGTTCCAGCAAGGAATTACACGGGCAACCGTATCTTCAAGCGATTCCCCGTGAGGAAGTAACGATAGATCCACCTCTTTATAACGGATATCATGAGCCGGGTAGCGAGGATCGGCATTACTTACCTGGGGAGGTTTTACGTCGAAACTCCGTCTCCACAATTTTACCTGCTCAGCTCCGTATTTATCAGTAGTTTCCGCCTTATTTAATCCCTGTAATGCTCCGTAATGACGTTCATTAAGTCTCCAATCCCGCACAACAGGAACCCATAAACGATTTATTTCTTCTGCAGCATATAAATGCGTTTTTATTGCACGTTTCAATACCGAAGTAAAACAAATATCGAAATCGAGTGAAAACGATTTCAATAATTGACCGGCCCTACAAGCTTCATCTTTTCCTTTTTCCGACAGATCGGGATCGGCCCAACCTGTAAATCTATTTTCTTTATTCCAGATACTTTCGCCATGCCTTAGCAATATCAAAGTACTCATAACATTTTGTTTTTTATTTTTAATATACAACAAACATGACCGCCTCTTCGTTTTCTCCTTTTCTATTTTTAAGTATAACACATCTATTTGCATGTATTTTAAGCCGATTTTTTTGTATAACCGTCAGTTGTACTTATATTTACCGGAAAATAAAAACAATGAAAATTATCACATATAACGTAAACGGAATAAGAAGTGCTTTAAATAAAGGTCTTATCGACTGGTTGTCGGCCGAACGCCCCGATATACTTTGCCTACAAGAAACCAAAGCTCAACCCGATCAGGTGCCGACTGAAGAATTTGAATCTCTGGGCTACCACTGTTATTTTTTTTCAGCGAAAAAGAAAGGTTACAGCGGAGTAGCCATTATAACGCGTATAAAACCCGACCATGTCGAATACGGAATGGGAATTTCCCGTTACGATGATGAAGGCCGATTTCTCAGAGCCGATTTCGGAGATCTTTCTGTCATAAGCGTTTACCATCCCTCAGGTACATCTGGCGAAGAAAGGCAAGCTTTTAAAATGGAGTGGCTTGAAGATTTCCACCGATATGTGCTCGATCTGAATAAAAGTCGCCATAAACTCGTTCTTTGCGGAGACTATAACATTTGTCATGAAGCTATCGATATTCACGATCCCGTAAGAAATGCTACGAATAGCGGATTTTTGCCTGAAGAACGGGAATGGATGACTCGTTTTCTCGATAGTGGCTATATCGACACTTTCCGTTATTTTCACTCCGAACCGGGGAATTATACTTGGTGGAGTTTCCGTTTCAATGCCAGAGCTAATAATAAAGGGTGGCGTATCGACTATTGTATGGTAAACCGTGAAATGGCTCCTTTATTGAAAGATGCATCGATATTACCCGATATAAAACACTCCGATCACTGCCCTGCGGTATTATTACTGAACGAAAAATAAAATCATTCATTCCGCATACATAAAACAAACCGTTAAACGGAAATATTCATTTGGCAAACAGCAAAAAGTTAAACGGTCTCGATATATCATATAATATTGTATCGAGACCGTTTACACATTAATGAAATAATCCTTTTTATTTATTATGGTAAATTATCGGGAATATTTTTCTGAACATATTTTTTCAACTTGCCTTTTTTCTGAAGTTTTATGTACTTCTCGATGCGATCATCTTTTTGTAAACGGTCTTTATTCAAAGTATAAAATTCGTTCACAGCTTCTAATCCGGCAGTAACAGCAGCAACGCGATCTTCAAAATCCCGGGTCTTCAACGAATATCTCACCCAGCCCCCTACAAATATCACTAAACCATCGGTAAAATCGGTAAACTGAACGATCTCGGGAAATATCACAACCATAGGTTTAGGCGCACCCTCGGTCCATAAAAGTAGAAACTCATATGCTTTTTGTCTTTTTTCTACCTGCTCGTTTACCGGAGTCGCTATCAACCAATCCACACAATCGATTATGTCCTTCTCATAGGCCGCATAATCCGATTCTTTCTCAAACTTATAATTCTTGGGAATTTCAAAACCATCGGCATACACAACAGCCGACAGAAATAATACAAAAAATAAAAGTACCTGTTTTTTCATAGCAGTAGAATTTAACTCTTATACAAAATTAAGAAAACCAACGATACTATATAATTTTTTTGTATAAAAATATATAATATCCTACAGATATAAAATAAATCTTTCCACTCAAAGCTTAATATGATATATTTTTAACAGGAAACGAATTTTCAGGCATATTTAGTGACTTATATAAAAAGTTCAACCATTATTATATCGATAATTTCGATAATACAGGATTTTCTTGCTTCCCCCAAAAACACACTGTTTTTACATACAGAAACTTTGATGATAAAGGAAATTGGATCGAGTGAATAACTATGAAAGATAAAACATTCTCATTAATCAAAAATTCGGAAAATAAAATATATGGAATAAATATTCAATTATAACACAAAAGTATAATACCTTTATTATACGGACTATTTACAAAATTAAAAAATACAAGGACTAAATAAGAGATCTCTTATTTAGTCCTTACATACTGTAATAACCTGATTTACAATCATCTTTGTGGAGTTGGAGGGATTCGAACCCTCGTCCAAACGAGGAACTAATGAGCTTTCTACATGCTTATCTTCGCTTCGATTGTCGGGAATGAACAAGACCGAAGCTACCCATTCATTCCTTAGTCTCTAAAGTTTCATCGGATACACGAGACAAACATCCGACTATTTCCGATATTATTGCACCACCGATTCGGAACGCTTCGGAACCACAGCAACCGGGTGATGTCTTGTCTCCACAACTATTGCGGAGATTAAGCTAATCTACTGTACTTCGATCAAGCAGCAAGAGCGTAGTTATTTTCGCCAGTTAAATTTTTGATGTCTGAGATTTAAGAGCCAGCCAACGAAGCTCTGCATGCTTACACACCATTTCTACCCGCTGTCAAAACCGGTCAACCCCATGGTTATGTACCTTCTCGTATTTTGTGAAGGATTGCAAAGATACTATTTTTCTTTTAATTTATTCAAGCTCAGATAGAATTTAACTTTTAAGCAACAAAATACACTTTATCGCAAGATCAAAAAAGACAATCTTACCATTGGCATTCTGACCTATATCATAATAAGCACGCTCGAACTCTTCCATCAGTTGCGTAACATTACGTTCATGTATAAAAGGGGCAAAACGCTGTGAAAAACCGGCTTCTTGTTGCGTCATATAATTCAATTCGGGCCGTTGTAGATTATATATATAATTTTCACGCAACATTCGTTGTGCATATTCCAGAAAATTACGTTCTTTTTCGCGACCTAAACCGGCAACCTCCTCACTCCAAGATTTCAAATCCTGTATCTTACGACCATAGGCCAAGCGCATAAGAGATACAAACAAATCGAAATACTCTTTAGTCTCGTCGTTTATACGAATCGACTCGAGAGCTTTTCGAAAATTACCGGCAGCAAGATGAGCAACCGAAAAAGCATCTGCTTGTGAAAGAGAAAAACGGGAAATCAAAGTAGAAGCTATGGTTTCTTCCGGTAAAGGCCGTACTCTTATGGGTTGAGTACGAGATATTATCGTACCTAAAACCGCAGCCGGATTATTACTTACCAATAAAAATACCGTTTTTTCGTATGGTTCCTCAAGTAATTTCAACAACTTATTGGCACAAGTATCATTCATCCTTTCGGGTAGCCAAATGATCATAACTTTATATTCCGACTGATATGTTTTGAGACTCATCTTTCGTAGAATCTCTTTACTTTCCTCGGCATATATCATCGCCTGGCTGTTAGCCGCTCCCAAATATTCGAGCCATTCGTCTAAGCAAAAATACGCGTTCTCACTCACAAACGATCGCCAGTCGGTGATATAATAGTCACACACATTTTTACGATCTTTTTTAACAATAGGAAAAACAAAATGCAAATCGGGATGCATCAGGTTATTATCGAATTGCCTACAAGACGGGCATTTACCACAAGCATCGTTTTCTCCCCTTTGGGTACACTGAATATATCGGGCATAGGCAAGAGCCAAAGAAAATTTCCCCACCCCCTCGGGGCCGCAAAATAATTGAGCATGCGCAATCTGCCCCGATTTTACAGAGTGTATAAGGCGCTCTTTTATTTCATCCTGTCCTACGATATCCCTAAAATACATATACTCTTCTTAATAGACGTTATGCGCAATACGACGAACACTTTCAGTCGCCATCATCGAATAGAAATGAATACTCGGGACTCCTTTTGCCTTTAACTCCCGGGCTTGTCCAGTAGCCCATTCCACACCGACTTCACAAGCCTCTGCATCTGTTTTACATTTTCTCAACTCACACGCTAACGCTTCCGGCAAATCTACATGAAATACTTTAGGTAATACCGTTAGCTGGTTACAATAGTTTATCGGTTTAATACCGGGAATTATAGGCACATTTATACCTGCAACTCGGCATCGGTCGACAAAATCGAAATATTTACTATTGTCGAAAAACATTTGAGTCACCACATATCCGGCACCTGCTTTCACTTTTTCTCTTAACCAATTCAAATCAGACTCCGGATTAGGAGATTCATCATGTTTCTCCGGATAACCCGCAACTCCGTAAGTAAAAGGGATATTAAGCGAAGTTTTCGAGCCATCGAGAAAATATCCTTCGTTAAAACGGTTAACCTGATGTTGCAGATCTAAAGCATGTTCATGTCCCTCGGGAGTAGGAACAAATTTATTATCATGTTTAGCCTTATCGCCTCGCAAGATCAACAGATCATAAATACCTAAAAAGTTCAAATCTATAAGGGCATATTCCGTTTCGCTTTTAGTAAAACCGCTGCATATAAGATGAGGAACCGCTGGTATCTGGTATTTATTCTGTATAGCGGCAGCCACAGCAACCGTGCCGGGTCGTGTACGTTCCGAAATCCGTTTATACAACCCGCCCTCTATATCTTTATATATAATCTCACTCCTATGAGTCGTAATGTTTATATATTTAGGGTCATACTCGCGTAATCGATCGATTGTTTTAAATACTTTTTCTATGCTATTTCCTTTTAATGGGGGTAAAACCTCAAAAGAAAACGCAGTCGTCCGGGTATTATTAATTAAATCTACAACACTCATCAATATTCTTTTTGTTTTTACAAAAGTAATATTTTATACCGAATTGTCGAGAATAAATCGGAAAGTTTGATTTCTTACCCGATATCACTATAACGGAAATATAACATTTCGAGATTGACATATTTTATTATATTAAATTTTTAATATATTTTTGTTGAATTCTATGAATTAATAAAATGTTTTTAGTTGTATTTAAACTGACTGAATTATATAAATTAATGGCCCTTTCGATACAATTTAAGTCTATTATTTAATTAACCGTTAAAATCTTTCATTCTTTACTAAGCGTATGAATGGAGATTATAGTTTTCAAAAATAAAATCTTATGATATTACTGAGTTTCGACATTGAAGAATTTGATATCCCGAATGAATATGAAGCCGATCTGCCGCTGGAAGAACAAATACGAGTATCGACTGAAGGCACCATAAAAATATTGGATTGTTTACTCAAAAATCAGGTGAAAGCCACCTTTTTCTGTACCGCAAATTATGCTCTGCACGCTCCTCAAATTATTGAGCGTATACGAGATGAAGGACATGAAATTGCATCCCACGGATTTTATCATTCTGCTTTTGTAATATCAGACCTGAAAAAATCCCGTGAAATACTCGAAAGTTTAACCGGAACTCCAATATACGGCTATCGCCAACCGAGAATGATGCCGATCCCCGAAAATGCAGTTTACGAAGCAGGATACCGTTATAACTCATCTCTAAATCCGACATTCATTCCGGGACGATATGCAAATTTTTCTACACCACGAACTGCTTTTGTAAAAAACAAAGTTTTGCAAATCCCCGCTTCGGTAACCCCGTTATTACGGTTTCCGCTATTCTGGCTTTCCTATCACGTATTGCCTTCATTTCTGTACCGAAGACTGTGCCGTTATACACACAATCACGATAGTTACCTTACGACCTATTTTCACCCGTGGGAATTTTATCGCCTATCCGGTCATCCCGAATGGAAATTACCCTTTATCATACGCTGTAACTCAGGAGAAAAAATGGCAAAAAGACTAAACGACTTTATCTTATATTTCAGAAAAAGAAATATTGTTTTTATAACTTACTCAGAATTCGAAAAATTAAACTGCACCAAGCCATAACATCCAAATTTACAATACAATGAAAAAAATAACAATATTGTTACCGGCTTTTAACGAAGAAGAATCTATATGTCTAATAGAAAACTCGATGAACAGGGTTACTCAACAAAACCCGAATTATCTATGGAGTTTTTTATTAGTTAATGATGGAAGTACCGACAATACATTGCAAGAAATGGTACGGCTACACACCAAAGATAACCGGTTTTCATACCTCGACCTTTCGAGAAATTACGGCAAAGAAATAGCCATGATGGCCGGCTTCGACTATATCGATAGCGATGCCGTTATTATAATGGATGCCGATATGCAACACCCCATTGAAATTATCCCCGAGATGCTGAGTCATTGGGAAAAGGGATATGACGATATTTACGCTTACCGGAAAATATCGAAAGAGAAATGGTTTAAACGAAACAGTTCGAAGCTTTATTACCGCTTGTTGCAAAAAATGACAAAACTTCATGTACCCAAAGGTGCTGGGGATTTTCGATTATTAGATCGAACATGTATCGAAGCACTAAAACAAATGCGGGAAACCGAACGTAATACAAAAGGAATGTATTCGTGGATAGGTTTCAAGAAAAAAGGTATTCCTTATGTACAGGGAAAACGGTTGAACGGGTCCTCGAAATGGGGATTTATTCCATTACTTAATCTGGCGATCAACGGCATCACTTCTTTCACTACAGTACCGTTACGTATCGCTTCGGTACTGGGAATCGCCGTTTCTACCGTAGCTTTTGCTTATTTAAGCTATATTATTTTTACAACACTCGTCTTCGGAGAAAGGTTACGCGGTTACCCCACTATTATGGTCACAATTCTATTTTTGGGAGGAGTTCAGCTAATTTCTTTGGGAATTATCGGTGAATATTTAGGAAAAGTATTTAATGAGTCGAAACGAAGACCCGGATATTTTATCAATAGTTTTAACGGGAAATCCCCGAAAGAAAATAATCGGTAAGATCACCTCAATAATAACAATACAGATGTCACAAAATATTTTAAATTATTAAATACCAAAAGTTTAAATATAAAGACAATCGAAGAAAAAAATTAACAAAACGGCACAAAACAAATACTTATTGTTAAATAAACACAATCTAAAGCATTTTTCGGATACAATACTTGACAAATGAGATTTTACATCTTACATTTGCATTGTGTTTTTCATGGTATTAGATTTAAGGTTAACGAAGATTGGTTGTCGGGAGACAACCATTTTCATTTTATTCCGTTCTGTAATTTTCCGATGAGATAATCAGTTTACGAGTATTGAAACTCCATTTTTTAAACCGTCATAAAAGAATAATTCATTTTTAAAACCACTTAAACAATCGATCGGTCAATAAACAAAATATTAAAATATTCGATCCCTTCCGGCTCATATATTTATTTCGTATCGAATAAAATATAACAACTCGACATTAATATAAATAAATATTTATATATTTACATATTACTAAATCATATCGATATGAAAAACGTACTTTTTATCTTTTTAATCTTTCTCTTCTTCGCCTGTAATAAAGAACGGGACCACTACATTTACGAATATATCGAAATAAACGTTCACAATTTAACTACTTCTACGATAAAGTTAGATTCATTCCCGACATCTCAGGGTAAAGCAAGATACGGCCTATTGATGGGCCGCATCGACGATCCGGTTACCGGTATTACGATTGCTACGCCTTACTATGTGATTACTCCGAATGGGCTGCCCGATATCGACCAACAATGTGTTTACGATTCTATTTCCTTTTTTTCCACTTATAATAACGCGAGGTGGGGAAATTTTACCGTATTACAAACTTTTCATCTGTATCGATTAACAGGTTTACCTCTTCTCAATCCCAAAGACGGGCTGATATATAACAATTATACGGTTAGTCATTACCCAGAACCTTTGGGGTCGTATACTACATGGCCTACCACTGAAAAATTAAATAAATTCCGGTTCCGACTCGACGACGTTACAGGCAACGATTTATTTCTTAAATTACAGAATAAGGACGAAATAATACGATCTCCCCAAAAGTTTATAGAATATTTTAAAGGAATAATGCTTGCATCAGATCCATTGAATAACTGTATCTTGAATTTTGCATCTGCTGTCAACAGCTTAGGCATCGATATACATTATCACCGGGGATCAGAGTCGCGCGTTTATACCTTTTCGCCCGATGAAAACGATTTTTCCCGATATGCGTTTTCAAATATTGTGAATAACGCAGACGGAACTCCTTACGCCATTCTCACAAAACAATCCGATAATTTACCATTTGTATCTGCCAAACGTCCCGGGGCGATAAACGGGCAAGCGGTATTGCAAGGAGGAAGCGGATACTTGATTAAAATGAAATTACCAATCTCTCCACTCTATAGTGTAGATAATAAAAAAATTTCGAAAACCGAAATCGTACTTAAACCGCAAAAACAAGAATCGATACCATTAAGCTATTCCAATACGATGCCTTCTACTCTATTTTTATATAAACCGGGAACTGACAACAAAATTCTATCGACTATAACAGACAAAACCGGAAATCCCGTAAAAGGCAGATATATACATAATTCAGGTAACAGAGAGGAAGGATGTTATATCATAGATATAACCGATTACTATCTTTCTCTCTGCCAACAATCTGACGATAAAAACGAGAATTATGTTCTGGCAGGAATACCTTTATCCGAAATGGCAAGCAACTTTAGCCGGTTGGCAATCGATGAATTACCGATTTTAAAAGTTTATTACGGCGATTCGAAATAATACAGGATTACCGATTTGAGAATCATCAAAAAATAGGAATAAAAAATACCTGATATTATCGCGACCGGTTACAGAGGAAGGAAACGAAAGATAAACTGTTACAGCGTAGAAATAAAAAAATCTGTCTTAACAGACAGATTTTTTTGTGATCATATTCATTTTTTATAATCCTAAATTCTTATTTAATTTACTGATTAATATTAATTTACACGCATCCAGCTGTTTTTGATCACACAAAGATAACATTTTGAAAGCAAAATACAACAAAGCACGACGAGTACCAGCAGATGAAATAGCTGTTTTTGATCACACAAAGATAACATTTTGAAAGCAAAATACAACCATAGATTGTACCATGGTGAGTTATTTTAAGCTGTTTTTGATCACACAAAGATAACATTTTGAAAGCAAAATACAACTTAGAAAGGGATTCCCCTTTCGCCCCTTCAGCTGTTTTTGATCACACAAAGATAACATTTTGAAAGCAAAATACAACGCTTCCCTATTACACTGTTATATTCGGTTGGCTGTTTTTGATCACACAAAGATAACATTTTGAAAGCAAAATACAACACTTCGGCGCCAGATGAATATTCATCTCTGCTGTTTTTGATCACACAAAGATAACATTTTGAAAGCAAAATACAACCCCGCACAACCCCACCTGTGCCGCATAATAGCTGTTTCTGATCACACAAAGATAACATTTTGAAAGCAAAATACAACGGATGG